>CAVEYH010000071.1:3305-4819 GCA_963620055.1 bacterium
GACTTGACTGTGCCGAAAAAACACTTACAATCGAAAAGAAAACTCAGTTTCTCGACATATTCGCCGTCAAGTTTTGCTTTAACCGGAATTTCGAGTTCGTCACGTCCGTTGATTTGTGCCCAACCGGTAAGCCCCGGTTTTATATTATTGGCGCCGTATTTATCGCGCTCTTCAATAAGATCATCCTGATTCCAAAGAGCCGGACGCGGACCGATTATGCTCATTTGCCCCGCAAAAATGTTAAATACTTGCGGGAGTTCGTCTAAGCTCGTTTTTCTCAAAAATGCGCCGACTTTCGTTATATATTGTTCCGGATTTTCAAGCATGTGTGTCGGCATATCGTGTGGCGTAGACTTTTTCATCGTACGGAATTTTAGAATTTTGAATATTTTCTTGTTCTTGCCTACTCGTTTTTGTTTGAAAAATATCGGCCCCGGATCGTTCACAAAAATTGCTATCGCTAAAATAATCCACACCGGAATCAAAACAATAATTCCTATAAACGAAAGGGTCAAGTCTATTGCTCTTTTGAAAAAATGCTTATACATTATATTCTCTTTTACTCCGGTTCAAAGTAACTTTTGTTGCGCTTTTTGTAATTATAAATTCAAAAATTATGCTTTTGATTACGAAATCATGCGACAAAAAATGCTTTTTAATAAGCTCTTTTGATTATAACACGGCTATATAAAAAAATCAAGTAGTTTTCCTTGTATCGATATCTCGTGGTTTATACACAAATATTCTCAATAATCAATGTCCATAAATATATGTGACAGTTGAGCTGTTCACGTTGTGATGTTAGCCGGCGAATAAAAACGGATAAAAAATTTACCGAGTTTGTTCACCGTGTATTGCTTGTTCCATAAAAGCGAGTGCACGTAATGATTTAAAAAAGGCTTTTTTAATAAAAAAACGACAACTTAAAAAAGTCATCGCAATTTTTACATTTTTCTATCGAACACACTAGGCATTTAACAATAAACCGAAATAATGCAGAAAATTATATTCCTTAAAACCGCTGAACTAAGACATTTTATTGTCATTCTCTTTGTCTTCTCTGCAAGGGTTTAGTTTTGTTTTTTCTCTACACGCCCTGACAATCATAATAACTGCCATTATTATTGCAAGACAAATAACCGCGAATCCGGAGCAAGACAGTATTATCATCGAAAAAAGCGGATTATCGTTTGTGCCGAAGGTTGTCAGCATTGTGTTTTCTAACGTCAGCATCGAAACGGTGGCGGTTATTAAAGATATATTTTTTGCGGACGAAAAAACAAGACTGTTATATTTACGGTACTTTATATTGTTTATTATCGCAAAAGTAAACGTGACAAAAGTATAAGCCGCAAGTGCAATAGTCTCAATCATTCCGTGATTAGACACAACATTTTGCATGACAATGAATGAGATAATGACGCCTAGTGCAAGATTCATAAAAAGGAGCAAACAACCGCAAAGCAATGTCTTTTTTACCTCTTGTTCGAGGTTTTCGTTTGCTTTGTAAGTTT
>CAVEYH010000072.1:0-1539 GCA_963620055.1 bacterium
CTTTATTCTTGTTTGGTGCGAAGGACGGGACTTGAACCCGTATGGTTGCCCACACGCCCCTCAAACGTGCGCGTCTGCCAGTTTCGCCACCCTCGCACAGATGACCTAACCATTATACTAAACCGACATTTGTTTGTCAATCGATTTGACGATAGTTTTGTGAGTTTTTGCCGATTTTATTTCAGGTATGGTCTTGTTGATACATGTAATCCCCATGCTTTTATTAGCCGAATATAAGTTTCTCGGGGTCTATTGGTGCAGTATCGGAAAAACATTTGAATAGGCTTTTTAGGTCAACGGCTTTTTTGTCGCGCATCTCGCTGTTACACCCGAGAACAAGTGCTCGTGCCTCTGCCAGCATGTCTCCGCTATGATTAAAGCGATTGTCTCCGCTACCGAGACTGACAGACAACTTACGAATGTATGCCGTGTAATGCGGTATACCGTAGCCGTAACCCATGGATGCCGACGGGCACAGTATGAGCTTTGCTTCGCTCTGCGCCATCAAGTCCACGTCGTCACGATCGAGGTACACTCCGCCCACTACCGTTCCGCCGTCAAGTAACCCCAGTTTATGCAAAAGCTGTATTGGCGAAAGACAGTACTTTACATCTACCGCTCCCGACTCGTCCAGCGAATAGGCTGCGGCACAAATTGCGATAGATTTACCGGATAACACGGCTTCGGCTACCGCGTCCGTAAGATTATCGTTCGTAAGGTCTTGCAAGTACAATCTCGGGTAATTACAATCCGCCGACTTATGCACGGTTTTGAACGTCGTCACGCCACTTAGGTCAACAAAACGATCGGGAAACGATGTAGCTACGTTAAACTCGGTGACACCGTGGCTTCTGCCTAAATCGATAATCTTCGGATCGTCGGTTATTATAAACGAATTTTTATATTCCATACTCGTCTTTATTTTTTATAGCTTTGTCGCAAGGTCTTTTAAGTACGCGCGGAAACGCTCACCAAATTCGGGACTTTTGAGAGCAAACTCGACGGTTGCGGTAGTCGCACCGAATTTATCGCCCATATCGTAACGTTTGCCCGTAAACTCGTAAGCATAAACTCCGCAAGTACTGCACATGCGATTGAGTGTATCTGTAAGCTGATATTCGTTTCCTTTACCGACAGGTGTGTTCTCGATCTCTTCGTAAACTCTCTTGTCGAGGACATATCTGCCGAGGCTGGCTAATCTAGACGGAATTTCGCTGAGTGCGGGTTTTTCTACAATGCCGCGACACTTGTGCGCTCTGCCGTCACTCTCCGAAATTGCCGCGACTCCGTATTTAACGATGTCGTCGCCGTCGAAACGCTGTACACCTAAGATCGGACACGCCAGTCGATCGTATGCCTTGGCCAGTTGTCCCATTACCGGTTCGTCGCCGACGATTAGGTCGTCGCCCCATGCCAAGCAAAACGGCTCGTCGCCGGTAAAATATTTTGCTTTGTATACTGCATCTCCGCTCCCGAGCGGTTTGTCTTGATATGTAAACTCGATATTCGCGCGAGAATAGATGCTCTTTAGCATATTTG
>CAVEYH010000072.1:1549-4813 GCA_963620055.1 bacterium
TTTCCCGCCTGCGATCAATTTCTCTTCAAGCTCCGGATTTGGCGTAAAATACTCGCGTATCATTTCTTTGTTATGATTGATGACGATCAAAATATCGGTCATTCCGCTGTCAATCGCTTCGTTGACTATATATCCGAGTACCGGTGTATCGACTATCGGCAATATCTCCTTCGGTACGGCTTTTGTTATAGGCAAAAAACGTGTGCCCATGCCTCCGCAAGGTATCACCGCTTTTGTTATTTTATTCATGAACCTTTCCTCTTCTCTTTCTCTTGCTTCTGTTGTTTTGTTTACTTATTTGTCTTGCTTGTAAATTATTCTACGACAAGTTTCGCAACGACAATAGCCCTGATTTTTTATGTCGTTCTTTGCCGTACCGGACAAAGTCATTCCGCACGCGCCACAAGCCTCGTCACCCATTAGCGGAACAAAAGCCGGATACTTGCCTTCCGCCGTAATCTGTTTGTATACCTCAAAAACCTTGGGGTCGACGGTCTTTTGTAATTCTTCGAGTTGCTTTTTTAGAAGCTCATAATCCGCGCATTTGCTCTCTTTGAATTCCGTATATTTTGCTTTTGCGGATGCATAGGTAGCTTTTGCGGATGCACCTATTTTTTGTGCATTGCTGTAATTCGCAATCGCCTTGTCCGCGTTGGCTTTTAACGTGCTGACTTTCTTTTCCCATTCGGTAAGCGTGGCTTTTAATTTTTCAAGCTCTTCTACCGCATTCTTTTCGGCTTCGTCGTCGAGTTGTCCGCTACTTAATTTTGCGACAATCGATTCGACTTTTTGCGCATTCGATTTTAGATATTCGAGTGCGCCGTTGTACGCATTCATTATGGTTTCGGCAAGTGCTTCGGCTTCACCAACCGCTTGCTTTGCGTTGTTGAATTCCTCCTTCTTTGCCTTCATCGTCTTGTAGTCCTCGTTCATAGCTATTTCGTCGTTAAGCTTCTTTAACTTGAGGTCAACTTTTTGATACTCTAACAATTTACTAAAATCCATAATATCCTCCGTGGCTAGGCTCGCCATAAAACAAGCTCTGCCGTGTTTTTTATTTATGCGCTCATACGCGCGGTATAATATCGTGATTTGACACAAGCACTTCTGTTTGCGATAATTTTTCTTTAAGCCTTGTTGCCAATCTTTCGATATAAACATGCTCCATTGTGTAATGCTGTGGTTCGATTAACGTAAAGTTGCTGTCGACGGCATGTACTGCGACGTGGTGTTTTACGTCGGCGGTGACCAAACAATCCGCTCCCGCCTTTATTGCGGCATCTATATATTCGATATCTCCGCCACCCGCTCCGTTTATTACGGCAACTCTTTTAATTGTCGCGGATTTCGATCCGATTATTCGTACAAAATCGTCGTGAAATACCGTGGTACATAACTTGCGTAATTCTTCGGCGGTAGCGGTTTTATTTAACTCACCCACTCTACCGAGCCCCGCACCATTGTTCCCGAACGCAGTCACTACTTCTACTTTTTCGAGTTTCAACAACTCTGCCGCATAATCGTTAATTCCGTCCGGTGAAAAATCTAGGTTCGTATGCGCCGCATAGATTGAGATCCCGTGCTCGATCGCTTCTATGACTTTTTTGCCGATTACGGTGTCGGTCGTGACTGACTTTATCGGGGCAAAGATCATAGGGTGATGCGCGACGATTAACTGTGCGCCCGTATCTATTGCTTCGTCTATAACGGCAGTTGTCGCATCGAGACAACACAATATTTTTGTGATTACAGTGTCGCGTTTGCCGACAAGCAATCCAACGTTATCGTAACCGCCCGGTTCCATGTTCAATGTGGGGGCAATGGCGGAAAACACGTCTATAACATCGTTTACAGTTGCCATGACAGTACCTCCTCCGTCATTTCCAGTCTGGTTTTGTTTCTCGGTGTAAGTTTGTATCCGAGAATTTTACCTTTTAGTTCCTCCGCTTTGGCTTTTAAATGCGGATTCTTGTCCTTATAAAATGTGCCGAATTCGAGCTGAATATCGGTAAGCATCGGGCTGATGCCTTCTTCGGCACGAATAAAATCATAATATTTGCCTCTGTCGTAGAAACAAAAATCGTGTGTTATCTTATAGCCGTGGCTTATTAAATATTCGTGGAGTTTCCGTTGATCGCACTGAGCTCCTAGTATTAGCGTTGGGCGATAATCCAATCTGGCGATGAGGTCAACGATCTTGCTCCCTCCCATGCCGGCAAGCACTGCTTGTTCCACTTTCTCGTCGAACTCGTCGAATCCGTCGCTGACAATAAATTTTGCGTTATCGTATCCCTCAAGAAGTTTTCGCGCTTTTGCGAGAGATTTCTCGCTGATATCGGACGCGATCACTCTTTTTACACCACGATCGAGCGCGTACTTTGCTACGAATCCGTGGTCACAGCCGATATCCGCAAGCGATTCTCCGGCTCGGATCAACGAACATACGGCATCGATGCGCGTTATCAATCGATAAAGTCCTTGAGCTTTTTGCTACGCTGCGGGTGACGAAGCTTTCTGAGCGCTTTGGCTTCGATCTGTCGAATACGTTCACGAGTGACGTCAAATTCTTTGCCGACTTCTTCGAGTGTTCTCTGTCTGCCGTCGTCTAAGCCGTAGCGAAGGCGTAATACCATTTCTTCACGTGGAGTGAGTGTATCCAACACGCTGAGTAATTGCTCTTTTAACATTGACGATGTGGCGGCATCTTGCGGTGCGCTGACGTTCGTATCCTCGATAAAGTCACCTAAGTGGCTATCTTCTTCTTCGCCTATTGGAGTTTCAAGCGAGACCGGATCAAGCGATATTCGCTGAATTTCGCGGACACGTTCTTCGGATATGCCCATTTCCGCACTTATTTCCGCGGGGGACGGATCTCTACCGTAGCGTTGGACGAGCAATCTCGTGGTGCGTGTAAGCTTGTTGATCGTCTCGACCATGTGCACCGGAATACGAATCGTGCGCGCCTGATCGGCAATTGCTCTTGTTATAGCCTGACGAATCCACCATGTCGCATACGTCGAGAAACGGAAACCCTTGGTGTAGTCGTACTTTTCAACCGCTTTCATGAGTCCGAGGTTACCTTCCTGAATAAGGTCAAGAAACAGCATTCCTCTTCCCACGTGACGTTTTGCGATGGAAACGACAAGACGAAGGTTAGCTTCGCTGAGGCGCTTCTTTGCCTCTTCGTCGCCTTGGGACATGCGATGTGCAAGCTCGAGTTCCTCTTCGCTGGACAGTAGCGGTACTTTGCCGATGTCTTTAAGG
>CAVEYH010000073.1:0-3961 GCA_963620055.1 bacterium
GTTAAGATGATCGGTGACGAAATAACAAAGCTTCTTGGGCTTTACGGAGTAACCGAAATAGAAGCGGAAGGTAAAGAATTTGACCCGAAGTTTCATGAAGCTGTCATGCAAATGCCGGCAGAAACGGAAGACCAAAAAGACACCGTAAAAGAAGTTTTTCAGAAAGGCTACAAAATGGGCGACAAGGTCATTAGACCGGCCCGTGTTATAGTAAATAAATAAGGTAATAAATTTTAGGAGGATATAATTATCATGGGAAAGATCATTGGTATAGATTTAGGAACAACTAACTCGTGCGTAGCAGTGCTTGAAGGTGGTGAACCTGTCGTTATTCCGAATAGCGAAGGCGCACGTACAACCCCGTCTGTAATAGGTTTCGCAAAAGACGGCGAGAGACTTGTGGGACAAGTTGCAAAGCATCAGGCGGTTGCAAACCCCGATCGTACAATTATTTCTATTAAGAGAGAAATGGGTACGGATCACAAAGTGAATATTGACGGAAAGCAGTACTCTCCGCAGGAACTGTCTGCTATGATATTGTCCAAGCTTAAAGCCGATGCGGAAAGCTATCTCGGAACAAAAGTTACCGAGGCTGTTATTACTGTTCCGGCATACTTCACAGACTCTCAGCGTCAGGCAACTAAGGATGCCGGCCGTATCGCAGGATTAGACGTAAAACGCATCATCAACGAACCTACCGCGGCAGCACTTGCTTACGGACTTGACAAGACTAAGGATGCAAACCAAAAGGTGTTTATTTATGATCTTGGCGGCGGTACGTTTGATATCTCTATTCTTGAAATCGGCGACGGTGTTGTCGAAGTGCTTGCAACTGCCGGAAACAACCGTTTAGGTGGCGATGACTTCGATAAGAGAATTATGGATTATCTAGTCGATACATTCAAGAAAGAACACAGCATAGATCTTAGTAAAGATCGTATGGCTATGCAGAGATTGAAGGAAGCTGCAGAGAAGGCAAAAATCGAATTATCCACATTACAGAATACAAAGATCAGCTTGCCGTTTATCTCGATGGGCGAATCAGGTCCTATTCACATGGATGTAGATCTAAGTCGTGCTAAATTTGAAGCACTTATTGCCGACCTTGTTCAGCAGACTGTTGATCTTACAAAACGTGCGCTTTCCGACTCAGGTCTTACGACCAGCCAGATTGACAAAGTTATTCTTGTTGGTGGATCAACTCGTGTACCTTGTGTTGTTGATGCGGTTAGAAAAGTTTCCGGTAAAGAGCCGTTCAAGGGAATCAATCCTGATGAATGCGTTGCAATCGGTGCCGCAATTCAAGGTGGCGTGCTAGGTGGAGAAGTCAAAGATGTATTGCTTCTCGATGTAACGCCTCTGTCGCTTGGTATCGAGACCATGGGTGGTGTATTTACAAAACTAATTGATAGAAATACAACAATTCCTACCAAGAAGTCACAGGTATTCTCGACCGCGGCAGATAATCAGCCTGCTGTTGACATCCATGTATTGCAAGGTGAACGTCCAATGGCGGCTGATAACAAGACGCTTGCTCGTTTCGAACTTAGCGGAATTGCTCCAGCACCTAGAGGTATACCGCAGATCGAAGTTACATTTGATATTGACGCAAACGGTATAGTGCACGTCTATGCAAAAGATAAAGGAACTGGTAAGGAACAGAGTGTTACGATTACCGCATCCTCGAATTTGTCGGAAGAAGACATCCAACGCGCTATCGATGAGGCAGAAAAATTTGCTGCAGAGGATAACAAACGCAAGGAAACGGTCGACGTTAAGAATAACCTTGATGCGCTCGTATTCCAGATTGAAAAAGTTTTGGCTGAGAGTGGTGATAAAGTTGATACTGCCGACAAGTCTCGTCTTGAATCGGAAGTTGCAAAAGCAAAAGAAACACTTAAAACCGACGATGTCGAAAATATTAAAAAGACATTTGAAGATTTGCAGAAGTTATCCGGTGAAGTATTTACAAAGCTTTATCAACAGACTGCCGGTGCGGCAAACGCTAACCCCGATAATAACGGCAACAACGGTGGTAGTAACAACAACGGCAATGATGATAATGTAGTAGATGCGGAAGAAGTGTAATGCCTTCGTCCGTAAACGGGAGATATAATGGCTAAATCATTTTACGATGTACTCGGAGTGAGTAAAGATGCAAGTCAGGATGAGATAAAATCTGCGTATAGAAAGCTTGCTCGTCAATACCACCCCGACCTGCATCCCGGTGACGAGGAAGCGGCAAATAAGTTCAAAGAAGTGTCTGAAGCATACGACACTCTGTCCGATCCGCAAAAACGTGCATCCTACGATAATCCGAGTCCGTTTGGTGATTTTGGAGGCAACGGTGGCAGTGGTTTCAGTGGATTTAGCGGATTTTCGGGCTTTGGTGGCGGTGGCGGAAGTATCTTCGATAGTATCTTCGATATGTTCGGTGGTAGTGGCAGCTCTAGGAGCGGTAGCAGAACAACTGAGAATATTGGTGAAGATATTACCGTAAATGTAACGCTTACGTTTGAAGAAGCTGCGTTCGGCACACAAAAAGAGGTCACATTCGCACGCAAAGAGCCTTGCGAATCTTGTAATGGTACCGGCGCAAAGAACGGTACAAAATTCAAGCAGTGTGGCACTTGTGGTGGCACAGGTAGAGTAAAACAAGCGCAAGATACACCGTTTGGCCGTGTGGTCAGTGAACGTGTATGTCCTACTTGCAGAGGTACCGGAAAAATTATAGAAGAGACCTGCCCCGATTGTGGTGGCAGAGGAATGAACAGAAAGAATGTTACGCTTAAAGTGAATATCCCTGCAGGTGTAGAAACAGGTCAAGTTATGACTGTGCGCGGAGAGGGTGAAAAGGTTACTAATGGGATGTCCGGCAATCTTCAGCTCATAATCAACGTTCTACCGCATAAAGTATTTAAGCGTTCAGGGAATGATCTTTATGTCGAATTGCCCGTTACGTTTATTCAAGCGGCGCTTGGCGAAAAAGTAAAAGTACCTACATTAAAGGGTACAGAACTTGAATTCGGGCTCACGGAAGGTGTAAAAAGTGGTACCGTGCTTAAATTGAAAGGCAGAGGTATTACCACAAAACGCGGTACGGGCGATATGTATGTTACAATTATCGTTGAGCTACCGAAGAAACTTACAAAAGATCAGAAAGCAAAAATAAAGGCACTCGAATCGGATATAAAGTCTGATCAATTCGATGAAGTCAAGGTGTTCAACAAAAAAGCATTTAAGTAATGCGGTGACAACAGTTTAATATGGAAACAGTCGTTTCGTAATGAGACGACTGTTTTTATATATGCTAAATTAGATGTTATTACCCGTTTCGTTGACTTTACCACAAAAAACTGTTACAATGATGTGTAGATAAAATTGGAGATGTAATTGCTTATGGAATGGTTACAAGTCACTGTTTCTACGACCGGCGAGTGTAGTGAATTAGTCGCTATGATACTTTACGATGCCGGAAGTGACGGCGTACTTATAAAAGACGATGCCGATATACGTGAGCTTATAGATAAGAAACTTAATTGGGATTATGTCGACGAAAGTTTGCTTCGTGCGAATGACAACAAAGCGCTTGTCAGTGGCTTTTTTCGCGTCGGTTTTGATACAAGCGATATACATGTAGCTCTGGGAAATCTAAAAAAGAATTCTGTTTTTGAGACAGGTAGTCTTGAAGTTTCTGTAATCGGCATTGATTCTGCAGATTGGGAAAATGAGTGGCGTAAGTATTATGCGCCAATTGAGATCGGCAATGTTGTTATTGTGCCGGCATGGCAGAGTGCACCAAAAGACGGTAAAATACCCGTGTATATTGAACCCGGGATGGCATTTGGCACAGGCAATCACGAAACGACATCAACTTGTGTGTTATTGATGCAAAAGCTTGATCTCACAAATAAAATCGTCCTCGATATGGGGTGCGGAAGTGGAATACTCGGAATTACTG
>CAVEYH010000073.1:3971-4757 GCA_963620055.1 bacterium
TACTGCGGCTAAGCTAGGCGCAATGGAAGTTATTTTGTCGGACATCGATTCACAAGCAATCGAAGCTTCAAATGCCAATATCAAGCTCAATAAGGTTGAGAACAAATGTAAAACTATTTGTGGTGATCTTGACACCGGCTCTAAACGGGCGAATGTTGTTATAGCGAATATCACGGCAGACGTGTTGATAAGATTAAAAGATTGTCTTGAGCTTGCTTTGTGTGATGGCGGTTATGCAGTTATTAGCGGAATAATTAATGCTCGTGTAGACGAAGTGAAAACAGCATACTTAAACGGGTTTACAATAATTGATTCGATTAATCGTGGCGAATGGAACGCAATGCTTTTGAAAAAGAACGGAGGAAAACTTAATGCGTAAGCTTTTTCTAAATGCAGTTGACGGAGATATAATAACCATTACGGGAGACGATCACAAGCATCTTGCTTATTCGTTGCGCATGCGTAAAGGTGACGAAATAATTGTGTGTTCGGACGGAGTGGATTATTCGGCAATTATTTGTGATATAACCAAGAATTTTACAACGGCTGAAATCGTTGGCAAAGCGCGTTCAATAGCCGAACCTGATACAGACGTTACATTGTTTTTCGGCGCGCTCAAGGGTGATAAAAACGATTATGTGGTACAAAAGTGTACTGAACTCGGAATTAAAAATTTTGTGCCGTTTGTTTCTGATTTTTGTGCGGTAACACAAGAATTTGTCAAGACTGAACGCCTTTCTCGCATAGCGTTGGAGGCTGCAAAACAGAGCGGACGAGGTGTAGTTC
>CAVEYH010000074.1:0-4748 GCA_963620055.1 bacterium
ATCTCGAGCGGAGCGGTAGCCGTAGCCTTGGAGATCTAACCGCAAGCCGTAAAAAATTATAGGCACATTATTCTAATAATATTGTCTTCGAAAAATTGTACAAAATTGTTTTACGGACAAAAAATTTTTTCGGCAATTTTTTCATGCGGTATTTAAGGGTGCGGAGGTTGACAAACAGTCGGTAAAGGATTAAAATAAACACACTTACAGAGGTTTTAGAAATCACACGAGCGCATCGGGTACAAAAGCCGAAGTGAATTTACGGAAGGACGAAATCATGGAAAAGAAACGAAGAGGCGTAATTGCGCAGACTTATCCGTTTTTCAGACAACATATATGGGGATTTTACATGTCACTCACGCTTGCGCTTGTTTATGTGCTGACAAGGTTGTTGTTACTGCAAATTCCGCAACTGATTATCGACAGAATAGTAAATCCGGCACTCGGGAGTGAGCCGTCATACAGTGACAGTAATGTGTTTTCATGGCTATTAGAGGGCTACGATCCGACCGATTACATGGGCATGCTTGCGGTCATGCTGACAGCGATGGCTTGCGTGCTTGCGGTTAGGAGTTTGGCGTTTTATTTCCGCTGGAATATTGCGCATCCCACTATGATCAAGGGCGAAAATAAGCTACGTGACTATGCCTTCGAGCGCATGCTTCGTCAGAGTCCGCTGGTGCTCGGCAGTTACTCAGCCGGTGACCTTATGAACGTGACTAACAACGATCCGACGGTCATGAAAGATCTTTACGTTCACTATTTTCCATTCGTGTTCGAAAGTGTGGTGAACGTGATTCTGTCGGTAGTTTTTCTAGTGCGAATAAACCCGTTTCTTGCGATCATACCGATAATATCCGGACTTGTTACGGGCGCGCTCGTGCGTAATTATAACAAGGTTTTGCGCAAGAAATACAATATCATTCGCCAAGGCACGGCGGAACTGAGTAGTTACGTCCAAGAAAACATAAACGGTGTGCGCATTATTCGTGCTTATGCCACCGAAAAAGACGAAATCAAACGTTTCCAAGGCTATAACAACGCGTTCATGAATAACTATGTGGAGCTGTCGAAGGTCACGTCTAAATATACAATGCTATTTACGATTATGGGCGAGATTGTGAGTATGATGACCATTATCGTTGGCATAATTTTGGCTAGTTACGAATATTTGAGCGTGGGTGAATTTGCGACTTTTACGTCTTATTGCAGTATAATCAATATAAATATCGTGCAAATTGCAAGTTATATCGGCAGTATACAAAACAGTGTAATATGCGCAAAACGTTACTTTGAATTTGTGGACAAGCCTCTGCCCGTCGAGAATCCCGCCGAGCCAAAAGTCGTACCGACTAAGCCCGATATTACGTTGAAAAACGTGAGCATGCGGTTTAACGAAGGCGAGGAGAATAGACTGGGAAACATTTCCGTTTCCATTCCGTACGGCACACGTGTAGGCATCATGGGCAAGACGGGGTCGGGTAAGTCCGTGTTTATGAAACTACTCACGAGGCTTTACGACTGCACGTCGGGTGAAGTGGACTTGGGCGGAATTAACGTGAAAGACTTCGATCCGAACGAACTGCGTCGCGCGTTTTCCGTGGTCACGCAGGACGTGTTCTTGTTTTCCGAGAGCATAAAAAACAATATCTCATTGTACGACGAGAGCGCCGACGACGATAAAATTTTGTCGGCGGCAAAAGACGCATGCGTGGGCAAGTTTGTAGACAGTTTGCCCGATGGTTACGATACCATAGTGGGTGAGAAGGGTTTGGGACTCAGTGGAGGACAAAAACAGCGTGTGTCGATCGCCAGAGCCTTATTGAAAGACGCACCGATAATTCTACTCGACGACTGCACTTCGGCACTCGACTATGAGACCGAGCGTGAGATAACGGATAATCTTTATCGCGATTACGGTGATCGCACGACGATAATTTCTTCGCACCGTGCGGGCAGTGTGGCGCACTGTGACGAGATACTTTATTTTGAGAACGGTGAGATCGTCGAGCGCGGAACGCACAGCGAGCTTATGGCTATGAAAGGACGGTATTACGAGATTTTCACCGAGCAGGAAGCGTTGAAAGAGGAGGAGCTGGACTAATGGCAAAGAATCGCTATTACGAAGACGAAACCGCCGTCTATAAATTCAACGGCAAGTCCGTGAAAAAAGCCCTCAAATTTTGTCTGCCGTACCGTAAAGTAATGATCACCATGATAGTGCTTATGCTAGTCATGAGTTTCGTTTCGCTGTTGCCGACGATGATAAATTCGTATATCGTGGATTACGTCATCACCAAGAACGGAGCGTTCGGAATGGATTGGTTGACACTGGCGGTCGTGCTACTGTCGGCGTATGCGCTGGCAGTCATAAGCAACGCGATATTTGCATACTTCCGCACGCTGTACATGACGAAAACCGGACATGCGATCGTGCGCGATATGCGGTATGTAACATTTACGAAACTGCAAAAATTCGCATTCGATTACTATGATTCGCGTCCGAGCGGAAAAATCTTGGTCAGAGTGACGAGTTATCTTGACGAGCTGGCGAACGTATTTTCGAGTTCGGTCATGTCGTTTATCGTCGATATAGCAAAAATAATCATAATTGCGGTGTGGCTGTACATTATCGACTACCGCCTTGCCACCGTCGCACTTGTCGTTACGATCCCTATGACGGTATGCATTTTGCGGATAAGAAAATCGCTCGCTCGCCGTCGCAGAGTGTATCGCAACAAGCGCAGTAACCGCACGGCTTACATTGCGGAAAACATTCAGGGCAATACGGTCACAAAACTTTTTAATCGTGTGGACAAGAACACAAGTATCGAACACAGACTCAACGAGGAAGCACTGCAAAAGTGGAATCGCATTACGCACGTAAACGAACTGTATTACCCGACGATGGATATATTTACTTATGTCGGGTTGGGACTCGTGTATACCGTTGTAATTTACATGGTGACGAGCGGTATCGGACTCGGCTCGTTGACCATGGGTAAGCTGATCAGTTTTATTTCGTACATGGGTATGCTCAACAGTCCGCTAAACGAGATTGCGAACATTTTGCAACAAATAACGATGGCAACATCTAACCTCGAAAGTGTGTTTGAGGTGATCGAAACCGAACCGACGGTGAGTGACTGTGAGGGAGCGGAAGAGCTACCGCCCATCGAAGGCAATGTGAGTTTCAAGGACGTAACGTTCGCTTACGAGGCGAAACAAGTCATTTTGGACCACGTTTCGTTCGACGTACCAAAAGGCAAGACGATCGCACTAGTCGGCCCGACGGGAGCCGGCAAAACCACGATCGTGTCGCTTATCAGTAGATTTTACGACGTCAACGCAGGCACGATCGAGATCGACGGTCACGATATATCGCATGTTACACTGTACTCGCTTCGCCGTCAAGTCGGTGTAATGATGCAAGATAGCTTTATATTTACCGGCACGATCATCGATAATATTCGCTATGCGCGTCCCGACGCTACTGACGAAGAATGTATCGCCGCCGCAAAACTTGTTTCCGCCGACGAATTCATCCAACGACTTCCCGACGGCTACTACACGAAGACCGGCGAGCAAGGCGGACAATTATCCACGGGCGAACGTCAGCTTATTTCTTTTGCGCGCGTGATATTGACCGATCCCAAAATCCTCATTTTGGACGAGGCGACCAGCTCGATCGACACCCATACCGAAGAAGTCATAAGGCGTGCCTTGGACGTTGTACTTATAGGCAGAACGAGTTTCGTTATCGCGCACCGTCTGTCCACGATCCGCAAGGCCGATTGTATTTTTTACATCGCGGATAAGGGTATCGCCGAGGCAGGCACTCACAGCGAACTCATGGAGAAAAAAGGCAAGTATTACGCCCTCGTAAGATCCAATCGCGATATATCCGATAAAGAGTAAAACTAACGGATAATCTCATAAATTTATCTTAGGTTTATCACACTCGCTCTTGACAACGGGTATGTTTCGCTATATAATAATACTCGTGGCGGTTTTGTCGGCATTAGGCCGTGCGAAGCAAAGAAGAACCGCCGTATTACGGAGAAAAATCATGAAAAAGAAAAGACAATTCGAGCTTATATCGTCAATTATCGGTATAGTTTTAGGCGTAATTATCGGACTAAGCGGTCTAATCGTTTGTGCCGCACCGGATTCGGTGGCGGAGCTTATTGACACTGCGGCACTCGAACAACTCGGCGTGACGTTTGATGAACTGAAAGCGACATTTATCGTGGCGGGTGTGATGTTTAGCATACTCGGTGCGGGCGAAATCGTAGTCGGCGCGTTGCTCTGTACGGGTAAATTTACCAAGGCAAGAAAAGGGCTCGGCTTGGCTAGTTGCATACTACTCGGCATCATGCTGTTACTGTACCTTAGCAGTAGCGGACTGACGATTATACTTGCACTCGCATCGGCACTCGCACTGTCGCTCGAGATCGCTTCGCTTAATTATAGGGACAATCCTGCAGGCGGAGTGAGAGTGACTGCGTACTATTACCCCGACGGCAGTGTCAGGGACGGTAACGGCTATCAACAGTCGTCCGTCCGCATTATCGATCCGTTCGAGGAAACTCAGCCGGTGCACGAGAGCCCGAAACCGGATGAGAACAGCATCGACTCGAAACTTGCGGATCTTAAAAAACTTCATGACGAAGGCGTTATCACCGACGAACAGTACCGCTCCGCCGCCGATAAACTCGTTAAATCCGCTCTCGGAATCACCGACGAGC
>CAVEYH010000075.1:0-4740 GCA_963620055.1 bacterium
CCTCTAATGTATTCGGGCGCAACGTTTTATGATAGCTATCATCAGTTAAACATGCTTCTAATGTTGCATCGAACTCGGCAAAATCACATAACTTACTCGGTGAATATTCCTTACATACTTTCTCACCATTATGCGACAATATTCCACTCAGCGTTTGTAAACTAAGACTATAATTTTCAGTTGTCAAGTGTCTAAAATATCGTGCACTCTGCACATTATGATTAAAATATCTTGGCTTTCTTCCACGTGCTACGCATCCACTTTGGTAACAGCGACTCAAATATGTCTCACCCTTATGTCCAAATGGCGTGTGACCGATATCGTGGCCAAGCGAAATCGCTTCAATCAAATCAAGATTTAATCTAAGTGCACTACCTATCGATCGAGCAATTTTTGATACATACTGAACATGTGATGCTCTATGTGTGATATTGTCATTTTTATAAAATGACAATACTTGCGTTTTGTCAGCATAACGATTATATAGTGGGCAATTTAGAATTCTATCTGAATCATGCGAAAAATGCGAACGAAGTATACTTACATTATCTTTTGGACGGAAATTCTGTGGGTATATTGCATCACTATCTCTGGTTGCATAAGTAGATAGCAACTCATTCTTTTTTTCATCACCATCGCGTATATACTGCTTCTCCGTTTCAGTCAGCACAAAGTAATCTTTCATGATTTACTCTTAAACAATCCAAACAGGCCGTGTTTCTCATACGGTTTTACTGTAACATCGGTAACTTTATATCCTTGCGCGCAAATTGCATTAACAATTTTATTTATATCGGTTTTGTCGTCTGCAATCACAATTGTCTTTCCTTTAACATGAGACGAATTAACTTTTTTTACATCGCAAGTCTTTCTAACCGCATCGTTCACGTGACTCTCGCACATTCCACAACGCATGCCGTCAACACTCATAGAAATTTCTATCATAATATTCATTCCTTTATCTTCTTAAAATATACCAATCTAGCCGCAAGAGGCACAGTACACGGAATTCTATCTGTCTCATCGTCAAAAAGTCTACCAAAGTTTAATTCACAATTATTCAACACATCACCCTTGGTTTCATAATGTATATTTGCATTTTCTTTCAATCCGAACTGAAGTCTAACCTCAACGGAATATATTGCATTATTATCAAATCCGCCAAGTCGCCACTTTGTAGCCCCACTGTTTGCCAATTCTTTTGTCTCGCATAAAAACGCAATTGCTTCAGACATATCAGACGAAGTAACTACCCACGAACTACGTCCGGCTTCACCAAATACGCTATCATACATACGATAATTCCCGAATTGAAGTAGATTCCGATGATCCTTATAATATGCAATTTGATTTTTAATAATAAAAGTTTCTTCTTCTGTCCATTTTGTTGGATCAAGTTCATAGCCAAACGCACCGATGCAAGCTACATTAAACTTAGTTTCATATGAAGCATTTTTTCGAGCTGAAACATGTGCTCCAATCGTGGACTGTGGATACCCATATAGAGTGCCTTCTTGTATGTACACTCTATGCCATGGCTCAGTTTGATCACTACACCAAATCTGTGGCATATAATAAAGCATACCGAGATCAAAGCGATTCCCTCCGGAAGCACACGATTCAAACAATACATTGGGAAAACGTTCTTTCAATGATGTTAAGATTTTATATAATCCAAGCTCATATCTGTGAAAATACTCACCTTGATTTTCAATAGTAAGAGAATACATATCGGTCATAAATCGATTACAATCCCATTTTACGTAATACGCATTGCATCTATCGATAACATCACCAATAGACGAAACCAAATATTCCTGAACAATTGGATTAACAAGATCAAGCATTAGCTGATGTCTACGCCTAATAGGCTCACGTCCTGATATTTTCATTGTAAACTCGGAATGCTTACGATAAAGTTCGCTATCCTCATTGATCATTTCAGGCTCAACCCAAATTCCAAATTCAAGACCCAGTGCTCTAATTCTGTTTGAAAGATCGCTTAATCCGCCACCAAGCTTCTCTTTATTGTCAAACCAATCGCCCAAACCACTTCTAGCATCGTTGCGATTACCAAACCACCCATCATCTAGGACAAACAATTCAACGCCAATCTCTTTGGCTTGTTTTGCCATTGCTATAATTTTATCTGAATCAAAATTAAAATTGGTGCCTTCCCAATTGTTAAACAACACAGGACGCTCTTTGTTTGCAAAATTTGGGTCAACTATATGCTTCATAGTAAAATTGTGCATGTTCGATGTAATTTCATCTTTAGAATCAGCATAAAGCATGATAGCCTGAGGTGTTTCAAAACTTTCATTCGGCTGCAACTTCCAATCAAAGCAATAGTCGTTTAATCCAACCAATATTCTAGTATTGTTTGATGCAGTGTGCGCTTCAAGAATTTCAGAATGATTACCGGAATAAATAAAATTAAACGCATAATATCCACGCTTATCTGCTTTTTCAAGCATAAAAAACGGATTTGTCATGTTCGAACTCATGCCACAACAACTTTGTAGCCTATATTCGCCCGCGGATACAACAATTTCCTTTTTATAACGCTCACGAGACCAAGCACCATGAAAAGAAACACATTTATGACCGATTCCGCTTATATCAAGTTGCAAACTCATCGCACGTTTTATATGAATATCTTTTTTGCCATTATTTACAATCTGCTGTCTAACAGCAATAACATCGCAATCGGAAAATACAGTATAATACTGCCTAAGCGTAATTTTGTTGATATTATCCCTGAACTCAATAATAAGCGTCTTCATGCCAAATCGCGCATGCGGAAGTGTCAAAAGATCTTCACCACCACTAACAACCATGTGCCCGACATACTCGAATCTATTTACATATGCACCGTCCGTATTTAAGATTTCAACTAGTGGTTCCATTGCATTGCCGTCGCCTACCGATGAATAAGGCACATTAGCCATACAATAAGGATCACATGAGGCACCAAATCCTACGTCAAAAGGGTCAAAGCAGATTGCGTTATATTCATTCGCATCAACAACTTTCTTTCCATAATGCAACAATGAAACTTTTGTGCTTTCCACACAAAAAATTATAGATGTTAATGGTGTATCAATTTTTATAATTCTATTGCCGCCCATAAACAAATCCTCAACATGATTTTTAAAAAATAATGCCTTAGCAACTAAAGCATTATTTTTTCTATTTACTACTTTGCGTACTCTACGCTACGCATCTCACGAACAACGTTAACCTTAATCTGCCCAGGATATTCCATTTCGTTTTCAATCTGCTTAGCAACCTCTTTTGCAAGAAAAACAGTACCGGCATCGTCAACAACCTCAGGTTTAACCATGATACGGACTTCTCTGCCTGCCTGAATTGCAAACGATTTTTCAACTCCATTAAATCCGTTAGCGATACTCTCAAGCTTCTCAAGACGCTTTACGTAATTATCAAGAGACTCTCTTCGAGCCCCTGGACGACTTCCGCTAATAGCATCTGCACATTGAACAAGCACAGCTTCAACCGTTTGTGGCTCAATGTCATTATGATGTGCAGCAATACAATGGACAACTTCTTTGCTTTCTTTGTATTTTTTTGCAAGATCGGCACCGATTGTAACGTGAGTTCCCTCAACCTCATGATCAACAGACTTACCGATATCATGAAGCAGTCCGGCTCTCTTCGCAAGATTAACATCAGCACCGAGCTCAGAAGCCATAATACCGGCAATATGCGAAACTTCGATAGAATGACGAAGGACATTTTGTCCGTAGCTCGTACGATATTTTAATCTGCCAAGAAGCTTTACTAGATCAGGGTGCAGACCAAATACACCAGCTTCAAACATAGCAGATTCACCGGTTTCTTTAATTTGTGCATCAAGTTCACGTCGCGTTTTTTCAACCATTTCCTCAATGCGAGTCGGATGAATTCTGCCATCAGCAATTAACCTTTCTAGTGTGATACGCGCTATTTCACGTCTTACGGGGTCAAATCCGGAAAGAACAACCGCCTCGGGCGTATCATCAATAATAAGATCAACGCCTGTTGCATTTTCAAGTGCACGAATGTTTCTGCCTTCTCTACCTATGATACGTCCTTTCATATCATCATTTGGTAAATTGACAACCGAGACAGTAATTTCGGCCGAATGATCAACCGCACAACGCTGTACTGCCATCGCTACAATGTCACGTGCTTTTTTATCGGCTTCTTCTTTTGTCTCTGCTTCAATTTCTCTAACAGTTTTAACAGCATCACGTTTCGCTTCTTCCTCAATATTTTCGATAAGCATCTTTTTTGCTTCATCGCGAGTCATTTGCGAAACTTTTTCAAGTTCAGCCATCATATTATCATGAGCCGCATCGACTTGTGCTTTTTTTTCTAAAATTTGTTGTTCTTTGTCTTGTAGATCTTTTTTAATCTGCTCCACTGCATCATTCTTTTTATCAAGTGCAGCTTCTTTTTTCTCCAGCGACTCTTCTTTCTGCTGTATACGCGTTTCTGAACGTTGAAGTTCATTTCTTCTGTCTTTAACTTCACGATCAAACTCAACGCGTTCACGGTGAATTTCTTCCTTGGATTCAATCACCGCTTCCTTGCGCAATGTCTTGGCTTGTACCACTGCGTCTTCTACCATTTTGTTAGCTACTTGCTTGGCATTACCGATTTTCTTTTTAGTGACATATGCATGGATTAAAAGTCCGACAAAGCCGCCGACGACGAGTCCGGCAACTCCTATTC
>CAVEYH010000076.1:0-4720 GCA_963620055.1 bacterium
ATCTACATCAATGTGAAAGGAATTCGTGTAATAACCTTTAGAAAATATATCCATCGTCGGCTTATATATTTTTTTATCCAAATCAATAAATCTACCGCTTATCAGTTCTCCGCTAGTTGCTAAAAGTGAGAAATTAAGTTTATATTCGTTTTTCAAGAAGTCGCAATAATCTCTCATATGTTTTACAAAACCAAGTGTTAAAATATAATTGTCCATATCGGCATAATATTTCTTGCCGGTTATAACCTCTATTGCTTCGGAAAGCCCAATATTACGAATCACGAAAACACTAGTTTTCGGGTTCGGTGCAACACGTCAACGGTTTAGATTCTCCAACGGCACAAAAAAAACACCCCGCACTTTCTGTACGGGGTATTATTTTTGGAGCTACTGGCCGGATTCGAACCGGCGACCTGCTGATTACGAATCAGCTGCTCTACCAGCTGAGCCACAGTAGCACACGACGTTTTGCGGTGGTCGCCACACACAAAACGGTATTGACTTAGTTAAATTTAGCTCTGCATTCTCACAGGGAGAATGAGGTACATAAAGTCCTCGAGCGCGCCGGTCGGTACCACGACACAAGGTGACACGGCGTCGGTGAACTTGATCATAATGCTGTCGCTGTCGATATAGCGTAGGATCTCGGTGAAGTAGCGCGCATTGAACGCGATCGAGAGGTCCTTGCCGTCGAGCTTGATAAAAATCTTCTCGGTAATGTTGCCGATATCGCTGTTTGACGACAGTTGCATTAAGCTTTCTTTTAGGTCGAAGCGCACGAGATTGCTTCTGTCCGAGCGAGAGAGCAAGATCGCGCGTTCGAGAGCGGCCTCAAACTGCTCTTTCGGGAGCGTTGCCATAGTCTCGAAGTATGCCGGAATGATCTGCTTGTAGTTGATAAAATCGATATCGAGAAGGCGTGTCGTGACTTTGGTATGGCCGAGGTCGACGGACATGTAATTCTTTTGGATGCAAACCTCGACGGGATCGTCGGTTTCCTCAACAAGCCTTGCTATCTCGGTCAAGCACCTTGCCGGCACGAGCGCATGCATCATTGCCGAAGTCTTTTCGATAGGTTTCACGCACTTTGCGAGGCGATAGCCGTCCAGCGCAACACCGGTAATCGACACTTCGTCGATCTCAAGCATAACGCCTTTCAGCATCGGGCGAGCATCGTCGGTAGCGACGGAAAATGCGACTTTATTCACAAGATCGCGGAATTCGCGCTTGACAATGACGAATTTTTGCGCATCGGCAAGCTCTTTTATCTCCGGATAATCGTCGGCGGACAAGCATTGTAGTTCGCCTTCGGAATCGGTGTATTTAATTTTCAGTCTGCCCTTGTCGCTCAGCACGAGTTCGATTTGCTCTTGCGTAAGTTTCTTGACGAACTCCGCAAAAAATCTGCCGGGGACAACGGTTTCACCCTCGATTTTTACGTCTGCAACGATCACTTTTTCGATCGCAAGCTCAAGGTCGGTCGCAGTGAGTTTCAGCGTGCCGTCCTCCGCTTTTAGCTTGATACCCTCAAGGATCGGGTTGGTCGTGCGTGTGGAAACGGCCTTAAAAACTTTGCTTACCGCGTCAGATAAATCACTTCCGTTGCATATAAGTTTCATAGTGTCGCCTCCTATCGAGATTGTGACGTGGCTCACAAAACGCAACTACGCCTTGCGTCACAGTCAACTATTAAATTATACCCTAATCATCCCCTCTTGTCAACCCTTTTATCAATCTTTACGCACCGAAAATTCCACGGGTTTTCCATCCACACTTTTTGCATCGATTTTTAATTATCGTTTCGCTTTTGCCCAAACTTCTTTATCTGCGTTCCGCCATAGAATGACGTGAAAATGGCTACGGCTAACGCCTAGATCTTAGGGCTACGGTAAAATTTTCCGCGCGATATCGTCAAGCCTTGACAAAATTTTCACCGTCAAGTATCATAATATCATGCGAAAAAGTGGCAACATGGCATCATGATGTTGTGCGACAATGCAAGCCGTACTACACGCAAACAAACCACGTGGCAACGCAGGCAATATTTACCGAAAAAACCAAACGGCACACGGCTATAAATGCTTATATTGCACAGCAACGCAAAGCTCTTAACCGTCAACGCAAGCAATATTTACAAACCACGTGGCAACGCAGGCAATATTTACCAAAAATAAGCAGTACTTACGTATCAAAAACGAACGTTTGGCAATCGTTGAAACAGTTATGCTAACATAACTAAATGTACAGTTATGCTAACATAACCATATTGGAGAAAGTATGGAAAAAGTTGATTTTATCATGTTTTTATATCCGGCGCTATTACTATTGGTGGGCATAATATACGTCTTATGTAGCAAGTTTTCTCGGCCGAATTTCTTTATCGGCTACCGAAACAAGCTCAACCGCAAGAACACAACGCTTTGGAAAATATCGAATTTTGTTTCGGGCATAATGTTTTCGTGCTTCGGCTTTTTCCATGCGTGTGTCTGTCTGGCATTGATCGCCATCAAATACGTCGCAAAAGTCTACATGTCGCTCACGATCCTAGTCATAATCTCGCAAACGTTATTTATCGTGGAACTCGTGAGCGTAATTGCCGCCACAAACACTTTCACCGGCTGGGCAAAAGAAAAACTCAAATCATCCTCTTCCGACGAAAATGACTACTGATTCACCAACTTACAAAATAAGGCTATCGGTATTACCACACAATAGACTATTGATTCAAAAACTTACAAAATAAGGCTATCGGTATTACCCTATTGATATTGCCACACTTACGAAAAACACATTCGATTGCAA
This sequence comes from bacterium, assembly GCA_963620055.1. GTDB lineage: Bacteria > Bacillota > Clostridia > Christensenellales > Pumilibacteraceae > UBA10677. The sequence goes on from CAVEYH010000076.1 coordinate 2,803, forward strand.
TAATATCGAACGTGTTTTTTTATTATCGATAACAAATCATTAGGCTTGTAAATACATAACAACATATTCTTAAATCGATACAGATTTAATTACATGTGCCTCGCTTTACATCACTAAACTAAAGTAAAATAGTTTATGCGCCACTCGTTTTATATAAGCTCGCGCCACTCGTTTTATATATGACAGTAAAATATTATATCGCTTTTCGTGTCAATTCGCCATACTGTCACAAATATATAAATACTTCCCCACAACTATTCAAGCCACCGTACGCACAGCTATACCCTAAATCTAAGCAATTCTAACAAACGCAACAAATATTATATAAATACATGCACTCATTACAAATCGACTAACCCGCCAAACGGTCAATTTTAAGCCACACACCAAAATCAATCATCGCACACATAACTGTCCCAAACAACCGCTACAAATAAAGTTCGCAAATTATTTTAGTCGTCGCAACACCGCAACAATACCGCAATCACACGCAATATACAAATACAACAACTACACGCAATACACGACTATCTCAATCATACGCAATACGCAACCACAACATCAAACGCAATAAGGATCTATAAACCACAATGCAACAATATATGTTTTTAATTCACTGCAAATTGACAGATTTTCTTTACTCGCACGATTATAACAATTCCGTTTTTACACAATTTGCCAGCATTTTAGCTCGGCGCAAGCAATTTTGACCACTTTTTATTGATTTTGATTCATTTAAGCTATTACACAATCAGATAATCGGTTAAGCTTTATTTTGTATCGGTAATGTTTCACGTGAAACAATTTATAGGATAATTACCGCAATTTATATCAATACCACACAATGTTTCACGTGAAACAATTTGATTATTGTAATTTAGTACGTTTCACGTGAAACAAGCAACACTTTCTTAATTTAGTATAGTTTCACATGAAACAAATAAAAACACCACTCAGAACTGATTCGAACGGTGTTTTTATTGATATTAAGTATTAAAAAAACTAATATATGTTGCACTTAGGCTTTTTACTCATTATCAGATGACGGAACGTAGTATTTTTCGATTGCATCTAATATATCGCAAATGCGATCAAGGTCATCACGATTGTAATAATCGATATAAATACGGCCCTTTTTGTCGTTTCCGAGTGCGGAAACCTTGGTAGCGAACGTGCGTTGCATACGAGAAACCATATCTTTTAACTCAATGCTTTGCTCGGGTTTCGGCTTGACGGGCTTTGGATTGAGATAATTCTTAACGATTTTTTCAAAGTCGCGCACGGTAACTTTATTGTCGACGCCCATGGATGCAAGCTTGAATTGCGCCTCCGGATCGGTTACAACTACTAGGCAACGTGCATGACCGGGGGAAAGTTTACCGGACGCAACGAGCTCAACAACCGGCTTAGTTAATGTCAGTAGACGCAAAGTGTTTGCGACTGCAGGACGGCTCTTGCCGATACGATCGGCAACTTGCTCTTGCGTGTAGCGATATTCGTCCATAAGTTGCTTGATTGCCGCCGCGGTTTCAATCGGGTTTAAGTCCTCGCGCTGTAAGTTTTCGATAAGCGAAATCTCTTTTACTTGTTGCGGAGTGTAGTTGCGCACAATCGCAGGGATAGTAAGAAGTCCCGCACGTTTCGAAGCGCGCCAACGACGTTCGCCGGCAATAATCATGTATCTGCCGTTTGGTTGCATAACCACGATAATAGGCGAAATGACGCCATGAATACGAATACTGTTCGCAAGTTCTCCGAGCGCAACCTCGTCAAAGTTTTTGCGCGGTTGATTTACGTTCGGATCAATTTGAGTAATCGGAAGCTCTCTCGGGGTCTCTCCGGTCGCTTTAACTTCGGCTTTGCCCTCGTTTTCGTCACGAAAACTGAAATCGTACTCTTGTTCGGAATTGCTAAGCAG
>CAVEYH010000077.1:0-3995 GCA_963620055.1 bacterium
TGTTTTAACCTACGAAACGCTTTGCAATGGATTATTCTGTCGCGATCGCGCTGATACTCTGTGCGCATCGGACTTTCTTCAATGGGGATCTTTCGGCCGCGAGTGTCCTTACTTTTCGCTGCGTACGGCGAAAAATAACGATCTTCTATCTCGTATGTGGTCGATTTGTAATCGTGTTCTTCGGTCAATATAATCACCAATTAGATATTACAAGCAATTTTTTTATTTTGCAAGCATTTTTGTGCGATATAATAAAGTAAATTAGGGTTTTTATGCCTTTTTAGATTTTTATGTGGCTATAGTTAGTCTTTTTTATTCGGTTTCTTTTTCGACGTGGACAGACTCTCGATAATATTGTCGATAAGTGCGATATCATCAAGGACGCCGAGTTTGTCGGTTTCGTCTTCTTTGTCTTCGTCGAACAACTCGGTTTGCAATGCGGTTTTATTCGCGTTCGCTTCTATAGACGATTCGTCTATAGCGTCGGGAATTTCAAAGTCTTCGTATTGTTCGGTATCTACTCTTTGCTCTTTTGCGATCTTGTCCGCCTCACGAATAATGACCACGCTTTTAACTTTTTCGAATTGGTTCGGATTCATCGTCGAAGCATACACGTTTTTATCTTCGGAACACACGACAATGCCGAGCGTTATCATTTTCTTGAGCGATTCGTCCAGCTTGCTTTTGTCAAATTGTTCTTCCAATATCTTACGATCCGATCCGCAATTTTCCTTTAGCTTACCTAAAACGTCAATATCGAATGCATTAAGCTCGTTCTCTATGTGTTTGAGTTCTTCTTCGGCTCTGTGTACGTAATATGCACCATGAGCGCACTTGAATATGCGGGCTTTTTCATCGTCATATAGGGCTTTGAAAACTCCGTCGCCGACATATTCGAGCATACCCATGTGCGCAAGCTCGGTGATGGCATTAAATGCGTCTTCACAACTACATTTAAGCTCGCGCCGCACTGCGGAAAACGTTATCGCTCCTTGCTTACGTATCATGTTTGTGATTTTGTATACGAATTTATCGTCCATATTTTAATCTTCCTCGTTTGTCGTTATTGTTTCCAGTACATACCGAGCATAAGCCGCTGCGACATTTATGCCGGTAACTAGTTCGAACGTATGGAAAAACGCATTTGAATTGACTTCACACAGCACCGGTCCGTTGCTGCTTAACAATATGTCCACTCCGCAATAATCGAGTCCTAGCGCATCCGCCGCAACGATTGCGATTCTTTCTTCTTCCGCTGTCGGCTTGTGCGGTGTGCCGAAACCGCCGGCACCGATATTCGAACGGAAGTCCTTACCTCCGGAATCACGCAACATTCCGCCGAGCACTTTACCGTCGAGTACGATGATGCGCAAGTCCTTGCCCCTGCTCTCCTCTATAAATTCTTGATATAGATGCGGTGTACATTTAAGCTTTCCCTCAAGCTCGATAAGCTCGCCTCTGTTGTGCGCAAGGTGTACGCCTCTGCCTTGCGAGCCGTATGCTTCTTTTACAACGATCGGATACTGAATTATGCTCTCTAGCCTATCGATCGTTTTGGGATTTATTTCCGCCTGCCAATCAAAACAAAGTAGCCCCGGGACGGTTTTAATAAGAGGAACATAGCCGGACAATGCAATGTATGTCGACATTTTGTCGTCGCAAGTCTCAATTGCTTTTCCACGATTGAATACATGCTTGTGTAGCTTTTCGAGTGCGGATAAAATGTATTTGTCCTTGTCCCAATATATGTAAAAATCGTAGCCGTCAAGCGATGACACAATAAAATTTTTATCGATCACAATCGGCATGCCGTCAAGCGGAATTATGTCCGCCGTGACGTCTAAAGCGGAAAATTCGTCTTTTAATCTATTGGCTTGGTAAAGATATTCTTCGCTTTTTAAGTATGCATTTACAAGTATACAGCCTTTCATTTGTTTGTCTGTCTTTTAACTATTTTGTAACCGTTGCGCCTAAGTAGCCACGGCAAATCGTCAAGTATTTGATAATCGTACTTTATGACGTCGTTGTCGGCTTCGCTCATGCCGTTCTTTTCGCTCATGATTTTGCGATAGTCGATTAGTCCTTCGAATGTGGTTATGTTACCGTGTTTGCGATGCGCGAGCATGGCTTGTTTATCAAGAGTTTTTATCTCGTCTATTGTCGCGGGAAGGTAGCCGGAGCATATCATATACGCATTCCATCTTTCGTGCTCTTGACGCGCTAAACTGTCACGTACGGAACCGTGCGCAAAATTACAATCGCCATAATTGACAAGTTTTTTGCCCTTAACTTCTCTCCCCGTATACACGATCGGATCGCCGTCCGTGTACTTTTTCATAAACTCGTCCGTTGCATCCGTAGCTTCTTCATCGCGAGTAAAGTCGAAACCGAGCAATTGAAGTTTTAAGCGTATTGCAAGGCATGCGTAAATGTTCGATTCGCGCTGTACCTGTTGCCAGCTGACGTACCATTTTTTGTTTGCAGCACGCATGACCTCTTCCTCTGTCTTGTTGGGATCAGAACTTTCGAACGCGTAACAAAAATGTCTGTCCTTCGCCATACGTTCGTTTTCTTCGGCTACTATATGGTCGATATTGTACACGACTTTTGATTCGTTGCCGAACGTGAGATAACCGCCTCTGCCAGCATACTTTATGTCGACGATCTTTTCGGTTAGTGCGCCGGAGCGGATCTTGACAAAAAGCTTCGTGTTGCCACGCTTGTCCCATTCGGACAATTTTTCGGTTAGCTTTTCGGCTAGATCCAAATTCTGTATGTCGCTACCACAAGCGATTATGACATAATTGTACGCATTATCGCCGCCATTGCTTAAATCGTTACGGAGCGATTTGTAAAAGCCGTTGTCGCACACGTTGAGGTGATAAAACTTTCTGTTGGCAATGGGCTTCGGTATTGGCAAATAATCCTTTTTGTGACTAAGCATCTCTTCGTAACAATGGTCAAAACGCAATAAGCCGTGGTTAAGAGTCTTGTCGTTGTTTGTCTCTTCTCTGTCGTACACAAAATAATTTGCGTTTTTCGGCACTGCAATCCCGTCTGCACCCGTGGTCATGAATCGATTGTTTTCAAGCATGGTTAGGAAAATTTGGCGGCTGGTCTTGCCGAATCCAAGCATAACGACATTGATTTCGGCTTCGGGTTTGACGAGTCCCGTATTTGTGTCGAGTTGCTTGTCCGTCATAAATTCCGTGATCGGATGCTTACCGCAAAAATCAAGCGCAATTAGCTTGTACTTGTTGATATAATGCACGCAACCGCCGGTAGCCTTTTCGTAATAACGGAACGTCGATTCGTTCTCGGGATCACCAAAAACATAAGCATTTAGTCCGCATTCTTCGTCGATGGCAAACCGATCAAGTTTGGATTCGGTGATAATATTGGCAATCGTGTCGCAATATGTGAGATTCTTGGTATCGTCTTCCATTTTGATAACTACGCTAACAAGCCGACGAGTGTAGTCCCCGCACAACCAACCTAGTATCGTTTTTAGCGATCTACTTTTTAATCCTGCTACAGCTATGCGCTCGACAAAAGCAAAATCACGCACTTCTTCGGTGATTTTATCTACGAGAAGTACGATGTTTTTCTTCTTACCCATCGAGCGAATTATCGAGCGATTGTTCTCATTATCTCCTATTACGATATAAACTTTTTTTGCAAAACGAGGAATTGTGATGTTACGCGTTGCATTGTAGATCTTTTCACGCATGAGCGTCACAATAAATGTAATGGCATTTAATGTTACCAGTATGTAACACAAAATCATTACCACACAATAATACGTGTTTGCATTCATGAGCGCGGATACGTCGGAATAGTTGTACTTTAAGACAACCACTTCGACACAGTTCGTGGCGGCATCCATGAGCGATTCGGCTACAGATTCACCGGTGTAATGCAATCCGAAATAAAATAACGGGAACGCTGCTAAATAAATGAGTGCAAACTTGCCTTTTCTAAACGATTTTAGGAAT
>CAVEYH010000077.1:4005-4596 GCA_963620055.1 bacterium
TTTAGGAATTGAAGTTTTTCACTGCGCGTTTTTAGTCTGAGTCTTCCATCGTCGACACCTAAAAAGTATGCCAAAACTAACGCTCCGAAAAGTAGCGTCATATAAGCAAGACACAGCGATATAGCGACAGTCATTATTATCTCCTTTATTTAGTGCAAAAGTTGTGCGTGATTAGTTGTTGCGAACGAAGTCGAATAACTCGTCACGAGTCATTTCACCATTGGAAAATGCGGCAAGTTTATCGTTGTACTTCTCTATCGTTTGATACATAATGTTTACCATATTTTCGCATACGGCACAATCGGACACTCCGCCCGACCATTCGTCGACGAGTCTATACACGATAGTTCCGTCCTCAATATTGAGATCAAAACAGCCTTGTAAAATATTATGGTTTATCATGGCTATTGCCACTGCACCTTCGACAATTTTTTCATTTGAAAATATTGTGGGAATTGGCGAAAACGCAAACGTGCATTCGCGATCGGGCTCGAATACAAAATTCAATTGCATAGGCAAATCATCGCCCTGTATCCCCGTCTGAATAACATGTCTTCCGTTCGTTGTAGCTGTAGAATAGTGAAACTTAAG
>CAVEYH010000078.1:0-4488 GCA_963620055.1 bacterium
CACTCTACTATAAATTAAAAATAATTAAACCTTATAAATTTTAGGGTTATAGGGGCAAAAATGCACCTTATTTTATTTCCGTTCCTAAGTTCGGATCGTGAGCTGCTTTTCTAAAAGCGGCCAAAATGCGCTTTGTGACTTCGCCTTGGACACCGTTACCTATCGTTCTGCCGTCGACACTCGTGACTGCGATAGCCTCGGCGGCGGTACCGGTCAGGAAGCACTCGTCCGCATTGTAGACGTTAAAGAGTGTGAATTCGGTCTCGCGCACGGTAATGCCCTCTTTTCTTGCGGCTTCGATTACCGTTTTACGCGTGATGCCGTCCAAAATGCCGATATATACCGGCGGAGTGAGGATCTCGCCGTTCTTGACGATAAAGATATTGTCGCCCGTTGCCTCGGTGACGATGCCGTCATGATTGAGCATGATAGCCTCGGCCGCACCTGCGCGGTTAGCCTCGATCTTGGCAAGAATGTTGTTAAGGTAGTTTAGCGACTTGATTTGCGGATCGACGATCGTAGCCTTGTTGCGACGTTGAACGGAAGTGATCACGCTCATGCCCTTTTCGTACTGCTCGTCCGTGTATAGTTTGATGCCGGCGGCGATACAGAACACGGTCGGTTTCTCGCAGTTAAGCGGTGAAATGCCGAGATTGCCCTTTCCGCGCGTGATAACCAGACGAATGTAGCAATCGCTAAGTCCGTTCTTTTTGCAAGTGTCAACCACGACTTGTTTTAGTTCCTCTTTTGTCATCGGGATCTCGAGAGCGATCGCTTTTGCCGCCGAGAAAATGCGGTCTATATGCTCGGGCAGTCTAAACACTCTTCCGCCATAAGCACGGATCCCCTCGAACACGCCGTCACCGTACAGCACACCGTGATCGAAAACCGACACACTCGCCTTGTCACTCTCTACAAATTCTCCGTTAAGATAAACGTATTGCATAACTATATACCTCTCTATGCTTTTTCGGGTCAGCGTCCTTGCGCTCCCAAAAATATTTTCTTGTTTTGTCTGTGTTTTTACTAAACGATTAAACGATCGTCGTGCCGTTTACTCGATGGCGGCGGCAATCAGCGCACCCATCTCGCGAGTGCCGACTTTTTTCATGCCGTCCTGCATAATGTCGGCAGTGCGATAACCGTCGTCTAGCACTTTGTCGACGGCTTTTTCGACGGCTTGCGCCTCCTTCTCGAGTCCGAACGAATAGCGAAGCATCATTGCCGCGCTAAGCACGGTTGCGATCGGGTTGGCAATGTCCTTGCCGGCAATGTTGGGCGCAGAACCGTGGATCGGCTCGTACATGCCGAGCGAAGTTTCACCGAGCGATGCGGATGCGAGCATACCGATCGAGCCGGTGAGCATGCTTGCCTCGTCGGACAGAATGTCACCGAACATGTTTGTCGTGATAATGACGTCAAACTGCTTGGGGTTGCGCACAAGTTGCATCGAGCAGTTGTCGACGTATAGATGCGAATACTCGACCTCGGGGTACTCCTTGGCAACACGTGCGGTGACTTCGCGCCACAATCTCGACGTCTCCAAAATGTTGGCCTTGTCGACGACGCAAACTTTTTTTCCGCGCTTCATAGCCACGTCGAAACCGACACGCAAAATGCGTTCGATCTCGGGCACGGAATAATACATTGTATCGAATGCCGAATTGTCCTCGGGGTTGCGACCGCGCTTACCGAAATAAATACCGCTCGTAAGCTCTCTCACGATTAAAATATCGAGACTGTCGCCGATAAGCTCAGGCTTTAGCGGACAAGCATCTTTCAACTGACGATGCAATAGTGCGGGGCGCAAGTTCGCAAACAACTTTAACTCTCCGCGAAGTCCGAGTAACGCCTTTTCGGGACGATCGTTTCCGCCCAAATGGTCCCACTTCGGTCCGCCGACCGCACCGAGCAGTACCGAATCCGACTGCTTGCACGCGTCGATCGTGTCTTGAGGCAGAGGACAACCGAACGTGTCGATCGCGATTCCTCCCGCAAGTTTTTCGGTGAATTTGAATTCGTGCCCGTAAATCTCACCCACTCTGTTTAGCGACACTATCGCCTCGCGAATAATGTCCGGACCTATTCCGTCTCCCGGGACGGTTACGATATTAAACTTCATATTATTCTCTCCTTTTTAAGGTTTTTTATTTTGTTAACAAATGAGTTGCACCGTAACGACAGCCATTTTTTAACAACCGTTTCGGCTAAATGATTTTATCCGCGTCATGCCACGGAATAGTTTTGGTTGTGAGTTTTTTTCGGTTTCGTTTCGGCTAAATGATTTTATCCGCGTCATGTTGAGTGAAGTGAAACGAAATCGAAACATCTAGGCATTAGCCGTATTATAATATATGGTTTTACGCTCCGCTTCGTTCCGCTAGATCTCCAAGGCCACAACTATCGCCACAAGAAAGTGCGCCACGGCTAACGTTACCGCATCGGTTGTCACACGATACCGCCACGGCTACAACGTTGTCGACTTTGAAAGAGTTGCGAGGGCGCGACGCGTTAAGCGGACAGCCCGGTGGACTGTTCGTAGCCAAAAAAGATGTCTTTACTTATTGTTGTTGACGTAATTGACCAACCCACCCGCCGCAATAATGCGTTGCATAAACTCGGGGTAAGGCTCGCCCTTGAACGATTCGCCCGTCGTTTCGTCGGTAATGATGCCGGTATTAAAATCGACGGAAACCGTGTCGCCGGCATTGATTTTCTCGGCGGCTTCGGGGCATTCGACGATAGGCAAGCCGATATTGATCGAGTTGCGATAGAAAATGCGCGCAAAACTTGCCGCGATAACCACGCTAATACCGGCGGTCTTGATCGCGATAGGCGCATGCTCACGCGAAGAACCGCAACCGAAGTTTCTGCCGGCAACCATGACGTCGCCCTGTTTTACATTCTTCACAAATTCCGTGTCGGCATCTTCCATGCAGTGCTTGGCGAGTTCGACGGGGTCGGAAGTGTTGAGATAGCGTGCCGGAATAATGACGTCGGTGTCGATATTGTCTTTATACTTAAAAACCGTTCCTTTAGCGTTCATAAAAATTACTCTCCTTTTACAGCGTTTCGGGGTTTTGGATCTTGCCGGTGACGGCACTTGCGGCGGCTACTGCGGGGGAAGCGAGATACACTTCCGACTCGGGATGTCCCATTCTGCCGACAAAGTTTCTGTTCGTGGTGGAAACCGCTCTCTCACCCTTGGCAAGTATGCCCATGTGACCGCCTAGACACGGTCCGCAAGTCGGCATCGAGAATATTGCTCCCGCTCCGATAAATATGTCGACAAGTCCCTCGTGCATCGCTTGCAAATAAATCTTTTGCGTGCCGGGGATTATGATGCAACGAATACCCTTTTTGACGTGACGGTCTTTTAGAATCGAAGCGGCAACACGGAGATCCTCTATTCTGCCGTTGGTGCAAGATCCTATCACGACTTGATCGATCGCAACGTCACCGACCTCGTCGATCGTGCGCGTGTTGGACGGCAAGTGCGGGAACGCAACCGTCGGACGAATCTTGCTAATGTCTATGTCGTAAACTTTTTCGTACTCGGCATCGGGATCCGCCTTGTAGATCTTGTACGGCTTGGTCGAGTGTTCTTTCATGTATTCGATCGTCTTGTCGTCGACCTCGAAAATACCGTTCTTTCCGCCGGCTTCGATAGCCATGTTAGCCATGCACAAGCGGTCGTCCATGCTGAGATCTTTTAGTCCTTCGCCCGTGAATTCCATGCTCCTATATAGCGCACCGTCCACGCCTATCATGCCGATAATGTGCAAAATTATGTCCTTGCCAGAAACGTAGCCTTGCTTTTTGCCGTAAAGATTGAATTTGAGTGCGGACGGCACCTTGAACCATGCCTTGCCGGTAGCCATTGCCGCCGCCATGTCGGTAGAACCAACGCCCGTCGAGAATGCTCCGAGCGCACCGTAAGTGCAAGTGTGCGAATCTGCACCTATCACGGCATTGCCTGCCACCACAAGCCCTTTTTCGGGCAGTAGCGCATGCTCGATACCCAGTTCGCCTACCTCAAAATAATTGGTTATGTCCATCTTTTTAGCGAACTCGCGCACGACTTTGCACTGCTCTGCCGCCTTGATGTCCTTGTTCGGCGTGAAGTGGTCGGGAACGAGTGCGATCTTGTCACGATCGAACACGCAATCGCAACCGAATTTTCCGAACTCGCGAATCGCCACGGGGCTGGTAATATCGTTGCCCAGCACCAAATCGAGTTTCGCCTCGATCAGCTGTCCCGCCTTGACGGAAGCGAGTCCCGCATGGCCCGCAAGTATCTTCTGCGTCATCGTCATTGCCATAATTTATGTCTCCTTTTTTTGTTGTTTTTGTTGTTTATATGTGTAAGGTTAAATGATTGTTTGTTTTGGGTGTAATGGTAGTTGGCTTTTGGGTTTACCATTACCGCCACTGTTGTCACACGATACCGCCACAAGAAAGTGCGACTCGGCTAACATTACCGCCACA
>CAVEYH010000079.1:0-4457 GCA_963620055.1 bacterium
CCATGTATCTTTATTTTACAAGTACGGATCTAAGATAAGCATACGTTTTCGGGCTGGCGGCAATAATGCTACTCGGACGATCGAACGGAAGCGATGCGCCTGTCCAGTCGCAAAGCGATCCGCCTGCTTCCTCCAAAATTACAGATGCGGCAGCATAGTCCCATGGCTTGATTACTTTTTCAAAGTAGCCGTTTATTCTGCCCGCTGCAATAAAGCAAACAGCGAGCGCGGACGAACAAATTCTGCGAAGGTCAAGGCAATTCATAAACACTTCTTTTGCGATTGCAAATGCCTCGTCGGCTTCGTGTTTTCTCGTAGAGCCTGCACCGAATTCGATCAAACTATCATGAGGAGCGCGATCGTTTACTGTGATTCTTTTTCCGTTGACAAATGCACCTTCACCTCTAACCGCGGTGAACGTTTCATCCGTATATGGGTTATAAACCACACCAAAAATGGTCTTGTCTCCGTCAAAAAGTCCTAGCGAGATACTACTCATGCGATAGTCGTAAACAAGATTTGTCGTGCCGTCGACAGGATCTAATATCCAACGCGTCGGAGCAAGTTTCGACGGTTCTTCTTCCTCGCTCATAAAACCAATATTCGGTGTGATGTTGTGGAGTTCTTTTTTGAGATACTCGCTGACAGATAGGTCCACCCCCGTCACAAAGTCGGCTTCGCCTTTCATTTTTATTTCATGACTAAGATCGTCGCGGAGTACAAATTTTTTCGCACTCTTGACAATGTCTATAATTTTTTCATAATCGACCGATTTTGTCATTTTTAATCCTCGTCATCAAAATATTTGAGCACGTACTTGTCGCGAGCTTCGCGAGTCTTGAACACGCTGATATTACACTCTTTGCCGTCACGCTCTTCCGTCACGGCATCTTGCGAAGTACCGTGCATAAAACAATCACCGTCTTCTCCGTCGCATAACGAATATCTGTGTATACCGTCGCGTATTCCCGGTTTTATCACGCGTTCGCCCTTGTTATCTATATCGGTTTTACGTGCCGAATAGATGCCTTGAAGCGTCCTGGAATTCGGGTCAAGTGCATAGTCACCGCTCCACACCGTATATTTTGTCTCGTTGACGGAGATTTTTCCGTCTTCTACTTTTGCCTTATAGTTCTTACCTTCAAAATGTAGGTTATATCCGCCACTATCACTACGGCATACGGCAATCTCGCCTACACGCAAATATCCCGGTTGGGTGGCACACAAGTGACAATGATAGTAATTGCCGAGTGGTAAAACTCGCTCTATTTCCGCTACCGAAACATCACGAATCCAGCCGGCAACATTTGAATCGCGACGAATCGTATTTACAAACTTGCCTATTATATCCGATGCCTCGAACGTAGAATTCGCTGTTGCGATCATTTCGTTCGAGATCGAACGTGCAAAACGTATTTGATCGCGAGTATCTTGTGCGGATTGATCCGAACAAAGCGCGATTACTTCGTCGTCGGTCATATCGTCGCGGTAGGCTTTAAGTAACGTTTCAAGCGGAGCAAAACGCAAAATAAGCATCTTTTTCTTCGCATTTATGGCATAATCGAACTCTTTTTCCGTCCAGCTCTTGTTGTCGCCATGTTCGTCACGGCTGCCATAACGTGTGCTCATAAGCAGTATAAACACGTCGCTGTCGTCAATAAGCTCGCGAATATCTTTGAACCCGTCTGTAGAACCAATTACAAAATGTTCCATTGTGACCGGGAAAACGTTTGCATCGAGTAATCTTTCGATTGCGATCTCACGTTCTTCTCTTAGTCCGGAATAATTCGATGACAAAAATGCCGTGTACAATTTCTTTCGCATTTCTTTTCCCTCATTTGTAAATTAAGCCGCGTTTTGTTTGCACGGCTTAATTGTTGCGCTAGTTTTTAGGTGAATAGTTGGGGCTTTCTTTTGTGATAGAGATGTCGTGCGGGTGACTCTCGATAAGTGAGGCGTTGGTGATCTTCACGAATCTGCCGTTCTTGCGTAAGTCTGCAATGGTCGGTTGCCCGCAATAACCCATGCCGGAACGCAACCCGCCCATAAGCTGGAATACGATCTCTGAGAGCGGTCCGCGATAAGGTACTCTGCCCTCGACACCCTCGGGAACAAGTTTCTTTGCATCGGACTGGAAGTATCTGTCCTTGCTACCGAGCGCCATAGCACCGAGTGAACCCATTCCGCGATAAGATTTGAAGTTTCTGCCCTGATAGATTTCGAGTTCTCCGGGACTTTCCTCTGTTCCTGCAAACAGTGAGCCGATCATGCAAGCGTGCGCGCCTGCGGCAAGTGCCTTGGTGATGTCGCCACTGTACTTGATGCCGCCGTCTGCGATTATCGTCTTGCCATACTTGTCTGCCACTTCTCCACAATCCATAATTGCGGTAATTTGCGGAACACCGATACCTGCAACTATACGAGTCGTACAAATTGAGCCCGGGCCGATACCTACTTTTACAACGTCCGCACCGCGCTCGAAAAGTGCTTCTGCGGCTTCTGCCGTGGCTACGTTACCTGCGACAAGCGTTACGTCGGGGCATGCCTCGCGGACTTTTACCACGGCATCCATAACGCCTACGTTGTGGCCGTGTGCAGTATCGATGACTAGGCAATCGACACGAGCGTCAACGAGTGCTTTTGCACGATCAAGATAGTCTTTGCCGTTGCTGATTGCTGCACCTACCAACAGCCTGCCGTTCTTGTCCTTTGCAGAATTCGGGTACTGTATAGCTTTTTCAATGTCTTTAATTGTGATAAGCCCTTTTAACATGCCGTCTTTATCTACGATCGGCAACTTTTCGATGCGGTGCTTACCTAGGATCTTTTGTGCTTCGTCAAGCGTGGTTCCGACCGGTGCCGTGACTAGGTTGTCCTTCGTCATGACGTTTTTAATCGGCTGGTTAAAGTCGGTTTCAAATCTAAGGTCGCGGTTCGTGAGTATGCCGACAAGTTTGCCTTTTACCGTAATCGGGACACCACTAATGCGGTACTTGTTCATGAGTGCAAGCGCATCGGAAAGCAAACAATCGGGTTCAAGGAAAAACGGATCGGTAATGACACCGTGCTCGCTTCTCTTTACCTTGTCGATATTCTCTGCCTGTTTGTCAATGGACATGTTCTTGTGAATGATACCCATGCCACCCTCACGCGCGATCGCAATAGCCAAACGCGATTCGGTTACGGTGTCCATCGCCGCACTGAGCAAAGGAATGTTTAGTTTGATTTTGTCCGAAAGACGAGTCGAAAGATCGACGTCTTTGGGGATAACGTGCGATTCGCCCGGAATGAGCAACACGTCGTCAAATGTAAGTCCTTCTTTTACGATTTTGTTCATATCTTGACTCCTAAAAGGTTATTTACAATATTGATTTAATAAAACGTTATAGTACAGTTCGTTTATCGTGGTTTCCGCTCCGCCGTATGCCACACTTTCTATCGCCGACTTTTCTTCGCCATCGACAAATCCTCCGGAAATTAGACGTTGCGCGTACTTTTGATATGCTTTGATCTCATATAACGATTTTAACTCGGGTGACGACGCGTTCACTTCGGCAAGGATTTTTTGTAAGTAAACTCGCGCCTCAACAGTGACTGACTGTTCGTTAAACGGCAAGGGGCTGTTTGCATCTATGCACTCTTCTATGACAACCGCAACAGAATCTAAAATTTCGGCAACGGCAATATAATCATTCGTTTTGTTAAGCTCGTTTATCAATTTCGCTATGTCTGTGTAGTTTATGGCTATGCCGCCACAAAATATCGTCTCTTCGCCTAATATAAAGCGCGCACGCGTGTTTTCGCCCGATATATAATCGATATAACTGTATAAGTTTGGCTGCATCGTTTTGTCGGCGTTTTCAATGTTGTATTCGTTGATAAGTTTGACACGATTCATGCAAGCCGTATTCGACAAAAATGCCTCCGTATCGGCTTTTACCGCACCTGCGTATTCGGTCTTGTTGTCATTCATAAGCGAGATAGAATAGTTGACACACGAAATGCGCGCGTTAACCGCCGTTTCACCGTCATAAATTTTTGTAGCGGAAACCGCACAGTCGTAGGCGCGCGGAGTATTGCCTAAGCTCGCGTATGCATCCATCGCAACAAGCGGAAACGCTACCCGTATCACCGTAAACAAAAGCGCAAGGCAAGTAAGCAACCAAAACAGCGTTCTGATTGCAGTCGTAGCGATAACGTAAGTTTCACTCTCTTCTGCGATTTGATTTTCGCTAAGATCCGCCATAACACCTCGATGCGATACCACTTAAAAGTAATTGTATTCTTTTCGTCAAACATTCGGTTTTTAACCGTCGCTAATGACAAAATAGTTTCTAAGATTATAACACAAATCCGTGAAAATAAAAATAGTTTTACACGTCTTTTATAAAAAATTTTAATAAATTATGTTTGTTTTTTTGTGGTGCTCTTTATTCGCTTAAAGCACTAATTTAACC
>CAVEYH010000080.1:0-4451 GCA_963620055.1 bacterium
AGTTTCACCATCGAACGAAAACACTCTACTATAAATTAAAAAATAATTAAACCTTAACTCACAATTAAAAATAATTAAACCTATTAAAAAAGATTTTTGTTACTTGTTTTTCGCGTGAAAAAAGTTATTTCTTTTTTTTGCTTGAAAAACGAAAGATGCGCCTCTATAAGGGGTGCATCTTTTTTTTGCTTACTTTTATAAAAAGTATTAGTGCTTGCTATACTTATTCTTTAATGCGGCGAGCATAT
This sequence comes from bacterium, assembly GCA_963620055.1. Taxonomy (GTDB): domain Bacteria; phylum Bacillota; class Clostridia; order Christensenellales; family Pumilibacteraceae; genus UBA10677. The sequence continues at coordinate 249 of CAVEYH010000080.1, forward strand.
CGTCGAGCGATTTTTCGTTACGGCCACGATTGTCGCGGTTGCCGTTTCTGTTACCCTGATTAAAGTTGCGGTTATCACGGTTGCCGTTTCTGTTATCACGGTTAAAGTTGCGATTGTCGCGGTTGCCGTTATTCTCGGCTATTTCACGACTTGCTCCGCCGGCAGGCTTTTGCGATACGAAATCGCTCGCTTGCTTTATCGACAAATTGATGCGCTGTTTTGCAGAATCGACACCGATGACCTTGACGCGCACGACTTGGCCTACGGACAGTGCCTCGCTGGGATGCTTGATAAAGCGGTCGGAGATCTCGGAGACGTGGACAAGTCCGTCATGATGCACGCCGATATCGACGAATGCGCCGAAGTCAATGACGTTTCTCACGGTGCCGGTGATTTCCATGCCCTCTTTAAGGTCGTTTATATCCATAAGGTCGGCACGTAGTACCGGTGCGGGGAGGTCCGAACGAATATCTCTGCCCGGCTTTAAGATCTCCTCCACGATGTCGTGTAGAGTGAGTGCGCCGATGCCGATCTCGGCAGCGACTTTTTCTTCGCCGTCCGCGGTAACTTTTGCCTTAAGGTCACCGAGGTTTCCGTTCTTGACGTCCTCGTCGGTGTAACCGTACTTTTTGAGAAGCTTCTCGGCCGCTTCATAACTCTCGGGATGCACGCCGGTATTGTCTAGCACGCTGTCACCGTCGGTAATGCGGAGGAATCCCGCGCACTGCTCAAATGCCTTGGGTCCGAGTTTATTCACGTTTAGGAGCTGGCTGCGCGTCTTAAACGGCGTTTTTGCGCGGTAGTCGACAATATTCTTTGCGATGGAAGTGTTTAGTCCAGCAACGTACGCAAGCAAGCTGTAAGAAGCGGTATTTAGATCCACGCCCACGCTGTTTACGCAATCTTCGACCACGCCTTCGAGCACTTCGGTGAGGCGCTTTTGTGGCATGTCGTGCTGGTACTGACCTACACCGATTGACTTGACGTCGATCTTGATAAGCTCGGCAAGCGGATCCATAAGACGGCGTGCGATAGACACTGCGCTACGCACGGTCACGTCCTCGTTCGGGAATTCTTCGGTACCGAGTTTGCTAGCCGAGTAAACCGATGCGCCCGCTTCGTTTACCACGATATATTGTACTTTTCTCGGACAAGCTTTGATAAGGTCGGCAACAAAAATCTCCGATTCTTTGGAAGCGGTGCCGTTACCGATGGAGATAACGTCCGCCTTGTATTTCTCGATAAGCCCCAGCATAATGCGCTTTGCTTCCTCGGTCTTGTTCTGCGGAGGTGTCGGGAAAATGACCGTATGGTCGAGCATGTTTCCGTTGCTGTCTATGACGGCAATCTTGCAACCCGTACGATATGCCGGATCTAGTCCTATAATGACTTTGCCTTTTAGCGGCGGTTGCATGAGTAGCGGTTTAAGATTGACCTCGAACATTTTGATAGCCTGCTCGTCCGCTTTTTCCGTAAGATCGTTTCTCACTTCGCGCTCTATCGACGGGAAAATAAGTCGCTCGTAACTGTCCTCGATCGCCTCGCTCATTTCTTTGTCGAACGCACTCGGCTTCATGAACTTTGCCTTGATCTTGCCTATTGCCACTTCGTTGTCGCAAGAAACATCGACTTTTAGGCACTCATCGTTTTCTCCGCGGTTAAGCGCGAGTATGCGGTGCGACGGCAGAGTCTTGATCTTTTCGGAAAACTCCTTGTACATCTCGTAAATGCCGAGTTTTTCCTTGTCTTCTTGCTTGTCGTTGTACACGGACGAGATTGAGCCTTCTTCCATGACGAACTCGCGGAGAGCTTTTCTCGTCTCTGCATCGTCGGAAACACGTTCGGCAATAATGTCTTTTGCGCCGGCAATCGCCTCTTCCGCCGTCAAAACGCCCTTCTCTTCGCTAATGTACTCGCTAGCCAGTGCATTTATGTCGCACTCCTTCGTCTCTTGCGCAAAAATCACGTCGGCAAGCGGTTCGAGTCCGCGCTCGATAGCAACGGATGCGCGAGTCTTTTTCTTTTGCTTGTACGGACGATAAATATCTTCGACCTCGGTAAGCGTCACAGCTTTGTCGAGAGCCGTGGCAAGCTCGTCTGTCCACTTGCCCTGTCCCTCTATCGACGCGCGCACTTCTTCCTTGCGCTTGTCGAGGTTTTTGAGGTATGTGAGTCTGTCCGAAAAATCACGCAATAATTCGTCGCTCTGTCCGCCGTGCATTTCCTTGCGGTAACGTGCGATAAACGGTATCGTGTTGCCCTCCTCGATAAGGTCGACAATGTTCGACGCGTACAAGGGAGTAAGTTTGAATTCTTCGCTGAGTTTTGCTTTGATGTCCATTTGTTATTCCTTTCGGGCCGTATGATAGTAAAATATCGTACCGCGTTTTCGCAAAATCGCCGCTCTGTTTCGGCTCGTACTTTCGCAGTATCGTCTTTGCCCGTGACCGCTCTATTGTACCGCATTTTGCCGAGAAAAGCAAACGTTTTTTGCGTTTCTTATAAACATAATTTACGCATAAATCAATAGCAAAAGCGCATAAAAAAGAGTTCGGCATCGCGCCAAACTCTCCGCTTAAAATTTATCCTGTTTTCTTCCGCCGTCGACTGCTTTATGATCGCAAAAAAAGCGACTAAACCGACAGCATATTGTTTGTATCCCATTTTATAGGCGTAGTTCCGTCGGTGTCATAGTGCCAGTAATTACCGCCTTCCGTAGGCACGCTCTCGCTATACAGCCACACGGGCAAGCTCTGCCATGCCGTTCTGCTCGGTAGCGTTTCACCGAGATAATAAATAGTAACCGACGGACAGTTTATCGTAATCGCGATGCCGATCGAAGTCACACTCTTCGGCACAATCAGCGTAGTTAGCGCCGTTCCGCCCATGAACGCGCCCGAATCGATTGTGGTCGTACCTTCACCGATCGTCACCGTGGTGAGCGATTTACAATCGGCAAAAGCGTTCTTGCCGATCAAAGCGACAGAACCCGGGATCGTAACTTTCTCGATATTCGTCCCGAAAAACGCGTTTTCGTATATAATTGGCACTCCGCTAGGCAACGTGATTTCACCGCCGAGCGCAGACGGAACTACCGTGATCGCATTGCTCCCTCGCGAATAGACCACTCCGTCACGTTCGTAAAAATACTCGTTGCTATCGTCAACCGTCACCGTCTCAAAACTCGTGCAACCCAAAAAAGCCGAACGCGCGATCGACGTGATCTCCGCACCTATATTCACGCTCTTTATACTCGTGCAACCCTTGAATTCATTCTCGCCGATTGCGGTCACTCCGCTAAGTCCGCTAACGTCAAGCGTTTCGGCAAGGTTCCCGCCGATAGTCAACGAGTAGCTCGGCGACAGCGGTGCTCCGTCACCCGACTTCTCGACGGCAAGCCACTTGTTTAGACTTGCAACCGAGATATTTATACGGTTACTCGACGAAAACACGTTTGCAGCGACTTTTTTTAGTCCGGCAGGGAGCGTTAGCTCGGTTATTTTACTGCCGTTTGAGTACGCAAACAATCCGCTCGGAATCTCCTCAACCGTACTTCCAAAAATAAACTCTTCGATATTTTCACTGCCCAAAAATACGCGATCGGTGTATTTTACTTCGTTCGTACTCGCCTTCACGGCATTCCACACGACTTTTTTTAGCGACGGACAATCGCGGAACGCGCCCACGCCCACCCATTCGATCGACGACGGAATCACGATGCTGGTTATCTTATTATTGCCCTTAAAACTCTTTCCGCCCACGCCCACGACGGGTTTGCCGTTGTACTCGGACGGAATCACTATGTCGGTTGACGTCTCTTTCCCTATTCCCGCAACGTAATATGACTGTCCACCCGTGTATAGGCGGAAATCAAGATTCATGGTAGACGAGTCCTTGCACCCCGAGAACGGAAACGCAAACAACGTCATCACCGCGACAATTAGCGTTGTGAAAAACTTTTTCAATATGATAAATCCTTTTTATGCGCTTTTTCTTGCATTATCGAGCAAATTATAACATTGACGCACGCTTTTTGTCAAGATTCCGCCACAAAAGAAGTCCGTTATCACAGTTATTGTCGGATTCTATCACATTTTGTTATATTGTTTTCATAATATGTAAATGCTCGGGGGTAAAGAAGCAAAAATTACATCATTAAACAAGTACTTACTACCACAATTAAAAAATAACTAAATCTTAACT
>CAVEYH010000081.1:0-781 GCA_963620055.1 bacterium
CTCATATTGCGCTTGAACAATTGACCGACGGTTGAAGGTTGGTCTTCGTACACGACTGCATCCGATACATAATGCGCCTTGCGCTTTTTGAAAAGTTGGTTACATGTAAATTCGGCGTCTTCACTGAATGTCATTTCTTTCCAACCACCTTGCTCGCGCATAATATCGGCCGAGAACATCATACCCCCGCCAACAAGCATTTCTCCGATACGAAGCGCAGATCTTGCATGACAATTGAAACGGCAATCTCGAATGTACCAAAGACCGGAAACACCGGAAACAATATTTTGTGTTATATTGGTTGCGTGGTTATAGCCTCTTGCCAGCGTTATTCCACTGTCAAATGCATCATTCATCTTATCAATGTAGTCCGATAGCGGAAAATTATCCGCATCAAAACGAATAAATGCCTCTACTTCAGGATACACCTCAAGTATTTTTGCAATACCAAAACGTAAAGCATAGGCGGCACCACGTTTTTTTTCGTCGGATTCGCTACGTTCAAATACTATCGCACCGGCTTTTCTTGCGATTTCAGCGGTATTATCCGTACAATTATCGGCAACAACAAAAATTTTGTAATTTTCCTTATCGTATTTTTGACACATAAGGTTACGCACCGTTGCGCCAATGACACTACCCTCGTTATGTGCGCAAATAATTATGGCAAACTTGTGTTTGCGCTTTGCAGACGGATACATTTCAGGTTTGAGAAAAAATAAAAAAAGGTATATGACTTGGAAAGTAAACGCAACCGACACTACACCTATTACTATTTGAT
>CAVEYH010000081.1:791-4307 GCA_963620055.1 bacterium
AAACTATGTTAATCTCTTGAAAAAATTAGTAACCGTTAAACTTTTCTACATCATTGCATTGACTTTATCAAAAATTGCTATTATAATAGGCTATGCTAAGTCAACACAAATTTATGTTACTATGGGAGAAAAAATATGCACTTAAACAACAAACAACTACTCTCGCTTATTCATGGCGCATACTCAATAAAAGAACGTGACGGCGGATTTATTTCATTTAGCCATTACACCGACGAACAAGTAAAATATTTGACTTTTAACACTTTTTACAGCGAACGTGCAGTTTATTCATCTTCAATTACCTTGGAATTTGAAGGTACTGCGAAAAAAATTGCGCTCACGTATCGCGTTTTTGGCGGATGCCCTAGTGACACCATCGAAGCATACTCGGATGGTGTGCCGGTGAACATTTATCATACTGAAAGCAATATAATCGAAGCAAAAGTCGAACTTAAACTTCCTAGCGGGAATAAACATGTCGTTGTGTATTTACCACTTGATTTTGAATGCGGAATAAAAGACGTAGATATTGACGGTGATTGGTCACCCGTCGCACCGCGCAAAACCAAAGTGTTATGGATCGGCGATTCCATTACTCAAGGTTACGGGACGTTTAGAACGGCCGAAACCTATGTTAATGTTGCCAACAGAACACTCGGATACGAAATTCTCAATCAAGGGATCGGCGGATATTGGTACGATGAAAATGTAATTACTCATATGCCCGACTACTACCCCGACAAGATAATTGTCGCAATGGGAACAAATCAACACCGTGCGCCGGACAAGCTGGAACGGGTAACAAAATTTTATGAAGCATTGGCTAAAATTTATCCAAATGTTCCGACACTTACAATTACTCCGATATGGAGAGGCGATCCGGGAAGCAGTATAGCTGAACTGAAGGGACTTTCTCAAATGATAGTTGACACTGTAAAGCAATACAACAATATTCGTGTGGCCGACGGATTTACATTGGTACCGAACCTTAAAGAATACTATCACGATCTTCTCCATCCAAATGCACTAGGCGGACATATTTACGGAGAAAATTTGGCTAATTATATCAAAAAAATCGATTTTTAGACGTTAAAATACCGGTTCTATTAAAATCATCGATCAAATTCCTATAAGAAAAGCGACTCTCGTTATATTTACGAAAGCCGCTTTTTGTTATTGTTTATTTTTAGACAATTACTTGTTCATTGCCTCTTCAACAGCAACTGCGCAAGCAACTGAAGCACCGACCATCGGGTTATTACCCATGCCGATTAGTCCCATCATTTCGACGTGTGCCGGAACGGAAGACGAACCTGCGAACTGCGCATCGGAGTGCATTCTTCCCATTGTATCCGTCATGCCGTAAGAAGCAGGACCCGCTGCCATGTTATCTGGATGAAGTGTTCTGCCCGTGCCGCCGCCGGAAGCAACGGAGAAAAACGCTTTGCCATTGTCGATAGCCCATTTCTTGTAGGTACCTGCGACAGGATGCTGGAAACGTGTCGGGTTTGTAGAGTTACCGGTGATAGAAACATCAACCTTTTCATGTTGCATAATTGCAACACCTTCGCGAACGTCATCTGCGCCATAGCAACGTACCTTTGCTCTCTCACCGTCTGAATAAGCATATTCTTTGACAATGTTGAGCTTTCCCGAGAAATAATCATACTTGGTCTGGACATAAGTAAAGCCATTAATACGAGAGATGATCATGGCTGCGTCCTTGCCAAGTCCGTTTAGTATAACCTGAAGCGGTTGCTTTCTTACCTTGTTGGCGGTACGCGCAATACCGATTGCGCCCTCTGCAGCCGCGAAACTCTCGTGACCTGCAAGGAAACAGAAGCAATGAGTTTCTTCGCTGAGAAGTCTTGCTGCAAGATTGCCGTGACCTTGACCAACTTCACGCTGTTCTGCAACGGATCCGGGTACGCAGAATGCCTGCAAACCTTCACCGATTGCGACTGCCGCATCGGTAGCCTTTTTGCAATCCTTAGCAATTGCAACCGCGCAACCTAAAGTGTAAGCCCAAGAAGCATTATCGAATGCGATGTTCTGTGTACTCTTAACAATTTTATCGGGATCAAATCCCTTGTCGAGGCACATTTGACGCGCTGCTTCGAGGTCTTTGATACCATATTTTTTAAGGCAAGCATTGATCTTGTCTATTCTTTTTTCGTAACCTTCGAAAGTGATACTCATGATAAACCTCCTTACTTCGTGCGCGGATCGACGTAGCTAGCTGCGCCTTCAAATCTACCATAATGACCGGTAGACTCCTTTAGTGCCTGATCCGCATTCATACCTGCGCGGATCTTATCCATCATAACGCCCATTTTGACAAATTCATAGCCGATAATGAGGTTATCCTTGTCAAGCGCAAGTTTTGTAATATAACCTTCAGCCATTTCAAGGTAACGCACACCTTTAGCCTCGGTGCTATAAATGGTACCGACTTGACTACGGTGACCTTTACCGAGGTCCTCCATGCCTGCACCGATTTCCAATCCGTCCTCCGAGAAAGCGGACTGAGTTCTGCCGTATACGATCTGTAAAAACAGCTCGCGCATAGCAGTATTGATAGCGTCACACACTAGGTCTGTGTTGAGTGCTTCTAGAATTGTCTTGCCCGGGAGAATCTCACCTGCCATTGCTGCAGAGTGAGTCATACCGGAGCATCCGATTGTCTCAACAAGCGCTTCACGAATAACGCCTTCCTTGACATTAAGCGTAAGTTTGCATGCGCCTTGCTGCGGAGCACACCAGCCGATACCGTGTGTAAGACCACTGACGTCCTTGATTTCCTTTGCCTGAACCCATCTTCCCTCTTCGGGTATGGGTGCGGGACCATGGTTCGGACCCTTGCGGATGCAAACCATTTCTTCTACTTCCCTTGAAAAATGCATTGTTGCCCTCCAAAAAGATTTTTTGCTTTTTCTATGGTTTATGAACTATGTTCGTACCGTTTGTAATTATAACATATCATGCACGAATTAACAACTGTTTTTGCGTCTAAATCGTTGCTTTTTTATCGTAGTCGCTATATAATATACTTGAAACAATTCAAAACGGAGGCACAATATGGATAAAAACATTTTGGTAACCGGAGGTGCCGGTTACATTGCAACTCATACCGAAGTAGAGCTGTTGAATCGTGGCTTTAATGTCATTGCTTTCGACGATATGGTAAACTCTTGCGACGAAAGCATTAAGCGCGTCGAGAGGATAACCGGTAAGACAATCAAATTCTATAACGCGGATATGCGCGACAGAGCGGCTATGGAAAAAATCTTTTCCGAGAATGAAATTGACAGTGTCATTCACTTCGCCGGACTAAAAGCTGTGGGTGAAAGTGTGCGCAAACCCCTAGAGTACTATGATAACAATATTTACGGCACTCTCGTACTTTTGGAGACGATGCGCGCTCACAACGTAAAGAAAATCGTATTTTCTTCATCTGCCACCGTGTATGGTACACCTGAAAAATTACCGTTAGACGAAGATTGTTCACTCTCTACC
>CAVEYH010000082.1:0-4294 GCA_963620055.1 bacterium
TATTTATATAAGAATGCTTGACAAAAGCTAGAAAAAGTTGTTATTATTTTATAATGTTATATTATGCGGTTTTATCGGCTTTTGTAGGCCGATTCCGCGTCTTAAAATAGAAAAGTAACATTCTAAGGAGAGAACGAATGTCCGTCAGAACTATCAGAAAGGTCAAGTATGGAAACACGGAAAGACGTTCTTTTGCGCAGGTACACGAGGTCTGTGAAATGCCTTACCTCGTCGAGGTGCAGAAGAATTCTTACAATGAGTTTCTAAAGAACGGCATCGGCGAAGTCTTCAAAGACTTTTCGCCTATCAAGGACTTTAGCGGCAAGATGGAGCTTTACTTTTTAGAGCACCACTTGGAAATGACGCCGAAGTACACGGAGAAGGAATGTAAGGATCGTGATGCGACCTACGCAGTCCCGCTCAAAGTAAAAGTCCAGCTTCGCAACAAGGAAACGGGACTTATCACCGAGCAGGAAGTGTTTATGGGTGATATGCCGCTCATGACGCCTAACGGCTCCTTCATTATCAACGGCGCAGAACGTGTAGTTGTCAGCCAGCTCGTAAGAAGCCCGGGTGTGTATTTTGATTTTCAAAAGGACGTCCGTACCGGCGAAGCATACTACGGCGCAACTAACATTCCGTCGCGTGGTGCTTGGCTTGAATTTCAGGCCGATGACAAGGGTGTACTTTGGGTACACGTCGATCGTCAGCGTAAAGTGCAGGCATCCGTGCTTATGCGCGCATTGTCGGCAGTTCTCGGTACGGAATTCGAAGATCCCGACCAGATCCTTGCGGACTTCAAGTATGTTCCGATTGCAGGTAACCTTGCCGGTGCAGAACCGTACGAGTCTTTTTCGGACGACGAATCGATGACCAAACTCTTCATGGGCGAGACGCTCATGGCGAACACGATCGACAAAGATCCCAACAAGACCGAAGACGACGGATTGAAGGAACTAAACCGCAAGCTTCGTCCCGGCGAGATCCCGAACATCGACTCCATCAAACAGTTCACGAGAGGTCTGTTCTTTGACAGAAGAAGATACGATCTTTCTCGCGTAGGCAGATATAAATTCAACAAGAAGCTTTCTCTCGGTGCTCGTATCACCGGTTTCCGCGCGGCAGAAGATGTCATCGACGGCGACGGAGTAGTGTACGTTGGCAAGGGTAAGCGCATTACCGAAGAAGTTGCATACCGTATTCAGAATGCAGGTATCAACCGCGTCGGCATCACCGTCGGTAAAGACAAGCGCGTATTCTACGTTTACGGCAACCGCCACGTAGATATTTCCGGCTACGTCAATTTTGACGCAAAGACGCTCGGAATCAGCGAGAAAGTTTACTATCCGACCTTAAAGCGTGTTTTAGACGAAGCAAACGGTGACGAAGACAAGCTAAAACAGCTCATCATCGCTAACCACGACTTACTCATCGTAAAACACCTTCTTATCGACGATGTAATCGCAACGATAAACTATATCGAAGGACTATACTCGGGTGTAGGATATTGCGACAACATCGACCACCTCGGCAACCGTAGAGTAAGAAGCGTAGGCGAGCTACTTCAGAATCAATTCCGTATCGGTATCGCACGTCTTGAAAGAGTAGTGCGTGAACGTATGCAGATTCAGAACGATGACGAGCCTACACCGCAGAATCTAATCAATATCCGTCCGGTAACCAGCGCAATCAAAGAATTCTTTGGATCTTCCCAGTTGTCGCAGTTCATGGACGAATCGAACCCGATCGCAGAATTGACACACAAGAGAAAACTTTCCGCGCTAGGCCCAGGCGGACTTAACCGCGAACGCGCATCGTTCGAAGTCCGTGATGTTCACTATTCGCACTATTCCAGAATGTGCCCGATAGAGACGCCTGAAGGGCAGAACATCGGTCTTATCAACTCACTTTCTTCCTATGCTCGCGTAAACGAGTACGGCTTTATCGAGGCTCCTTACCGCCGTGTAGACAAGGACAACCACGTTGTCACGGATGAAGTAAGATATCTTGCAGCCGACGAAGAAGATCGTTACGTCGTAGCTATGGCTAACGAACCGCTTGATGAAAACAAATGGTTTGTCAACGAGCGTATCATGTCGCGTTATCGTGACGACATTTCCGAACGTTATCGTGACGAAATCGACTATATGGACGTCAGCCCGCGTCAGATGATATCTGTCGCAACCGCTCTTATCCCATTCCTTGAGAACGACGATACCAACCGTGCGCTAATGGGCTCCAACATGCAACGTCAGGCAGTTCCGCTACTTAAACCCGAGGCACCTATCGTAGGTACCGGCATCGAGCATAAGATCGCATACGACTCGGGTGTCATGGTAATCGCAAGAAAAGCAGGCACCGTCACTTACGTAGACGCGGCAAAGATTATCATTGCCGAGGACGAAGACGGAACCAAACTTGAAGACGGTATCGAGATTATCGAGAACGTCAAGAGATCCACGGCAAGCGGTCAAAAGACTTCGGCAGAATATACGCTCAGAAAGTTTGTCGGATCAAACCAAGGTACTTGCATCAACCAAAAGCCTATCGTATCCAAGGGCGAACACGTCGAAGCGGGTCAGGTAATTGCAGACGGTCATTCGACCGAGAATGCTGAACTTGCACTTGGTAGAAATATTCTCGTAGGCTTCATGAGCTGGGAAGGCTACAACTACGAGGACGCAATCCTTATTTCCGAAAAGATAGTTAAAGACGACGTATTTACGTCTATCCATATTGAAGAGCACGAACTCGAGGCCCGCGATACAAAGCTCGGCGAAGAGGAAATCACTCGCGATATTCCTAATGTCGGCGACGACGCACTCAAAAACCTCGATGAAAACGGTATTGTCCGTATCGGCGCAGAGGTCGACAGCGGCGACATTCTTGTCGGCAAGGTAACACCAAAGGGCGAAACCGAGCTTACTCCGGAAGAGAGACTTCTTCGCGCAATCTTCGGTGAGAAGGCAAGAGAAGTTCGTGATACTTCGCTCCGTGTACCTCACGGCGAAGGCGGTATCGTAGTCGATGTCAAAGTATTTACCCGCGCAAACAAAGACGAAATGAGCCCGGGCGTGAACAAGCTTGTCCGTGTATATATCGCACAGAAACGTAAGATCTCTGTCGGCGATAAAATGGCAGGTCGTCACGGAAACAAAGGTGTCATTTCTCGCATCCTTCCGCAGGAAGATATGCCGTTCATGGCAGACGGAACACCGCTTCAGATCGTGCTTAACCCGTTGGGCGTGCCTTCTCGTATGAACATAGGTCAGGTCCTCGAAGTCCACTTAGGACTTGTCGCAAAGGCACTCGGTTGGAAAGTTGCAACCCCTGTCTTCGACGGTGCACTCGAGAGCGATATTCAAAAGTTACTTAAAGAAAACGGATTTGTTTCCCCCGGCGGAATCGTCGACGGCAAGATCCAAATGTACGACGGCAGAACGGGCGAACCGTTTGAGAACCGTTCGACTGTCGGTTACATGTACATGATAAAACTTATCCACCTTGTCGACGACAAGATCCATGCACGTTCGACAGGTCCGTACTCACTTGTTACACAGCAGCCTCTCGGTGGTAAGGCACAATTCGGTGGCCAGCGTTTCGGTGAAATGGAAGTTTGGGCATTGTATGCATACGGCGCTGCAAACGTGTTGCAGGAAATCATGACCGTCAAGTCCGACGACGTTGTGGGCAGAGTAAAGACCTACGAATCAATCGTCAAGGGCGGAAACAACAGCGAACCCGGCGTGCCGGAATCGTTCAAAGTCCTCATCAAAGAATTGCAGGCACTTGCACTCGACGTCAAGGTGCTTAACGAAGAGCATCAGGAGATCGGCATCCGCGAACTTATCGAGGACGACGGCGAGGACGAGCGCGAGTTTGAGAAGAAGAAACATTACATCGGCGGAGAGACGCCTATCGATGACGAATATGATCTTGCAAACAATGCATTTGCAGGCGATATCGAGCCCGACGACGAAACTCAGGGCGGTGACAAGCTAGGCAATCTGTTCGGCGACGATGATGATCTCGACCTTAGCAACGATCCGTTCGGCGATTCGATCATCGATGACGATGACCTTCTTGACGACGAATCCATGGACGACGAAGGAGATAACGAATAATGTTTGAATTAAACAATTTTGATTCGATGCAAATCGCTATCGCAGGACCTGAAAAGATCCGCGAATGGTCACACGGCGAGGTTACCAAGCCCGAAACCATCAACTACCGCACACAAAAGCCCGAACGCGATGGCTTGTTCTGTGAGAGAATTTTCGGACCTACCAAGGAC
>CAVEYH010000083.1:0-4273 GCA_963620055.1 bacterium
AGTTTCACCATCGAACGAAAACACTCTACTATAAATTAAAAAATAATTAAACCTTTTACGCGTCGCGTTGCTCCGCTAGATCTCTCGACCTTGCTCGAGATGACGTGGTTAGGGTGTGCCTTATTAAAAAAGATTTTTGTTACTTGTTTTTCGCGTGAAAAAAGTATACACTGCACTCGCTGTCGCAAATACAGTGTATTATTAAAAATTACCTTACTAACTAAAAATAATAATTATTATTCCTTATAGAAAAAGATTTTTGTTTCTTTACTTCGCGTGAAAAAAGAAAAAGTTAAATCTCATGCGGTCCGTCGTTAAGGAACAAGATGCCTAGCGTACCTTTTCCGCAATGGCTGGTGATGGTAGAGCTAGCGATCGTCTCGATGACGGTATCGAACGAGAAGTGGCGCGCGACTGCGGCACGAGCTTTTTCGACGATCTCGGGTTCGGCGGAAGTATGCGTAATGAAAATGCGTTTTGTGTCGGGAGTGCCGTACATCTCGAAAATGTTGTCGACGTACTTGTCGACGATTGCACCTGCCTTGCCCATGTATTTTTTGCCGACGACGATCTTGCCGTCTTTAAGAAGTAGTGATGGTTTGAGTTTTAGCGCGGTTGCGAAGAATGACGCAAGGCCCGAGCATCTACCGCCCTTATAGAGATATTCCATCGTATCGACGAAGAAGGACGCTTGCACCGCCGGAATACGTTCGAGACACTTGTCGTAAATCTCCTGCGCCGAGTATTTACCGCTGTCACGAAGGTCGCACGCATACAGCACGAGCAGACCCGTGCCGGAAGAAAGCGATCTGCCGTCTATGACATACACATTGTCGACCTGTTTGCTTGCCTCGACCGCATTGTGATAAGTCGCGGAAATCTCACCCGAAATGCAAAAGTGAATTATCGTGTCGTCCGTGGATCTTTTAATCGCCTCGAAGTACTCGCGATGTTCCTCCACGCCTTTTGCGGCAGTCTTGGGCAGAATGCCGTTTTTGTCTACGAACTCGTAAATCTTGTCCGGTGTGACGGTAAGTCCGTCCTCGTAACTGTCATTGCCCAGCACGACCGCAAGCGGTAGAGTGGGTACGTTGCGTTCGGCAAACAATTCGCCGAGATCGCTGGTAGAATCGGATGAAATTATTATCATATTTTACTCCTTGATTGAAGTTTTTTTACTTCGTCTTAGATTTTTTTACTTGGTTTGTGTGGGGATGTTTGGTCACTGCACCCGCCACTGTTTTTAACTATTTTTGGCGGTAGAAAAACCCGATAAAGTCTTTCCAAAAGCCGGATACGGTCGCAAACTCTTTGCCGATGATTTGGCTCGTTTTGAACGTACCGTAATATCGCGAATCTTTGGACAAGTTGCGGTTGTCACCGAGTGCTAAAAACTCGTTCTCGCCTACCGTGACGTACTTTTTTCCGTTAATCAAGTCGTCTAGGTCGTTCGCCACCTCGATGCTGACGAAAATCGTGCGGCTACCGCTGTTATAGCTCATGCGCTCTTTGATATACGGCTCGTCTTTTTTTACGAATCCGTCACCGGTGTCTAGGTACAGATCGATATACTCGCCGTTTTTTACGAACCCGATCTTGTCACCGCCGATCGCTACCACACGCTTTATGATTCGTTCGGTACCGGTGCTCTTAGTATCGATCACGACGATGTCACCGCGAGACGGCGAAAAGTAAAGTTTGTTTATGACCACGGTTTCACCGTTAAAAACGGTATTTTCCATCGAAGAGCCTATAATCATGACCGGTTCGATCGACACTTGCGTTAGAACAACCAACGACAAAAGTACGATCACGATATTGATAACTACCGAGAAAATCCGCGACGTGAGACTACTTTTTTCTTCCGCGTCCTCGCCGTACAGAACTCTAAAATCGTCTTTCATTGTTCCGCCTCCGCGGGGATCACGCGCCTAATCGCTTTTTGAGTCTTTTCGCTAGTTAACAGTAGCGTATGTCCGCACTTTTCGCAAGTGAGTTTGTAGTCCGCTCCCGTCCGAGTCACGACAAACTTTTTTCCGCCACAAGCGTGCGGTTTTTTTACCACTACTCTATCGCCGATTTTCAGTGTCTTTATATCCATAGCAGTGTGTTGATGAGTAATTCGCTCTCGCTGTTGACGGTGATCGAAACCGCCTCGTCCCAGCCGTCCATCGAGCCTTCGGGTGACTTGAATTCCTCGACCGACAATGTGATCTTTGTCCACTCGTCGTAACTTTCGATGCGCTTGTTACACGAATAAGTCATATAGCCGTCGTCCGTGTTGCAAGTGACTTTGATTCTCAGCGTCTGTATAACTTTGGAAAACACGAGAAGTTGAAGCAGACTGTCACGGCTTCCGCAAGTGTGAATGTCACCGATCTTTAATGTGGTTAGCGAGTTGATCGAGCTCGTGACTCCCTCTATACCGTTGCCGTCCTCTTTCATGTATATCTCGCCTTCGCCGAGTTCTGACGAAATAAGCCAACCGCTCGTGCCCATGCCCACATCATAGACAAGGCGCGAATGTACGATCTCTTTTGAAGTGATGCCCATCATGTACGGCACGCGCGAAACTATCTCGCTACTGAGCGTCACTCCGCAAGCGTACTTTACCGACACGAATGCGCTCGTTTCGGCTTTTAACACATAGATGTCCGCTTTCGTAATGTACTCATTTTCCGAGACTTTTTCGAGTGAAAGCGTCGACCAGTTGCGATAAGTCCCCGTCATATTGCCATAAGAATAGTACAGTTTTATGTCCTCGATCTCGTTTGGTGCGTCTACTTTCACCTCGTAATAAAGCGAGCGATCCATGTTTTTCGCATCGATCTCGGGAACGGCGGGTAAAATATTGTGCTTAAAACACTTTTCGTTCATGAACGACAACACATTTTTTCTCTGCTCGGTAGACAGCGTGTTGTCCGATCGTTCGGCTATATAGAAACGCACTTTTTCGTTGGCTATCTTATAAAGTTCGCTCGTCTTAAACAGCGAGTTTTCACGGTTGTTCGAACTTTCCACCACATACAGCGGTACTCTCGTTATAGGCGTGTATTGAGAGTTGGATAGGCACGCACTGTAAATCATCGCTTCGTTGCGGTTAAGGTCAGGTCCGTCGGGAATATACGACGTGTTAAAGAGTGTCACCGCACAAGCCGCCTCCGGCATGATAAAAGCCGCCTTGTATACTTGCAGTCCTCCGCGCTTGACACCGAAAAACGTTATTCTGTTCTGGTCCAGCCACGATAAGTTCTCTAAATACACATAGCACCGTAACATTATCGTGGTATATACGTACCAACACGAAGTCTTGGGGACGGTGGGCAGTTTATAAAATCCGCTCTCTCGCGTGTAATAATTGGCTTCGCCGAGTGAATCGGGATAAATCGTAAACATGCCTTTTCCGTCACGCTTGCCGGCGTAATCGGGCACAATCACCGTGTATCCGCAATCTATCAACATGTTAATGTACGTCGTGTCGAACGGCGTCTCTATGTCGTTCATGAGTACTACCGACGCACCTGAAGGAATGGACGCGGGAATATACAACCGTGCATAGATGCGTGTGCATCCGTCGGCCGTCGCTTCTCCGTTAAAATAAACGTGCTTTATCGTATAACGTTCTTTGTTTTCTACGGACATAACACTTTCACCCAAGGGTAATGTCCTCGGGTTGTATTCTTTCCATAGAGTTTGTGCCGTTATAAGTTCCATTCCGTCTCTTCTTTTTTTGTGGTGTTTTTATTTATTATTTGTTTAAGAATAATATTATTATCGGCTAAAATTTAGTTTTTAACTATCGCCACCGCTCAAAACAACGTAATTATTGTTTTTATATGTCGGTTTTTCCTTACCGATAATGATTTATGTATAGTTTTTTTATATCTAAAACTAGTAAACAACACTATACATTATACATTATTCTATTAAATTATAACATATTTGTCAAGTCCTTTCTTTCCTTAAGGGTAATTGTTTACCCTAAAACCCCAATTTTATAAGGATATTTTTGTTTTATATTATCAAGTGTTTATTTAATAGTGATATAGTTATTTATTCACAATAGTATTTTATGTTTATGAGTGCGTCGGTAAAAAAACACCACCGCGTATATATTATATTATTTATAAGGAAAGAATAGTATTAGTAATAATAGAGTGTGTGGAAAAGTGGAAAAGAGTTTTTGTTGAGATTTAAGCACAAGATATAGGCGAAAAAAACGAGTAAAAAATCAAAAAGCAAACGAATATTGATTTAGTTATTAATAAAAAAA
>CAVEYH010000084.1:0-4204 GCA_963620055.1 bacterium
ATATTTTGTTGTGCAATATTTTTGTTATACGATATTTTGTGTATTTTTCCGTTTTGGGACGGCTAACATATAAGCAATTATTATATTATGATTATATAAAAACGCCTTACTCGTTATCAAGTAAGACGTTTTTGTTGATTCGATTATTTTCTATAGCTTAACCGATAATGTACTCGGACTTTTTGGGAGCGGCATTGATCTCTTCCATCTTTGCTTCATAACCCTTCCTTCCGAGCATAGCGAATGTGGCTTTTTTGCCTTCTTCTACACCGGGTTGATTGAACGTATCGACATTGAGGAGCGCACCGGCAAAAGCGGTTTCGTACATAAAGTACATCAATAATTCGCCGATTGTTTCTTCATTGACTTCGGGAAGCGTAATCGTAAAGTTCATACGTTTTGCCTTTCTAAGTGCAAACTCGGTTGCTTTTCTCTCGTCGTCGATGAGTTCGTTCATTGTATGATTCTTGAGGAAGTCGCAAGCGTCAACGTCTTTGTCGTCGGTGATTACGACGGTATCGCGATACTTGTCAACAGCAAGGAATGTGACAACCTTGTCGAAAGGTCCTTCGATGTAAAGCTGTACTTGGCTATGCTGATCGGTTACACCCAAAGATTTTGCGGGAGTCTGGCCTGCGTTTACCTGCTTGCCGTCAAGATCAACGGCTTTGCCAAGTGATTCTGCCCAAATCTGGCAGTAAAAATCTGCCATATATTTGAGGCTGTCGGCGTACGGCATAAGCACGCTGACATTGCATCCTTTCTTCATCGCTTCGCATTGGAGGAATGCGGTAAGGAGTGCGGGGTTCTTCTTAACGTCAGGATTTTCACTGACTTTAGAGATCTCGGCTGCGCCTTTTAACATCTTCTTGATATCGAAACCGAGGACTGCAAACGGGACTAGGCCAACGGGGCAAAGTACGGAGAATCTTCCGCCTACACCCGCTCCCACACCGTAAACCTTGAAACCTTCTTTTACGGCTACATTGTAAAGCGTACCTTTACCTATGGTTGTGGTAACTATGACGTGTTTTTTAGCTTCTTCCATGCCGAGCTCTTTCTTTAACAATGCGTAAAGAATCAAGAATTGGCTGAGCGTTTCGCTGGTTTCACCGCTCTTGGTAACAACGTTGAAGTATGTTGTTTTAAGATCAATAACGTCAAGCAATGCTTTCATGCGCTCGGGATCGACGTTGTCTTCGACATAAAATTTCGGAGCTTTGCGCTTTGATGCGGGGAGCTCGTTGTGATGCAAATGTAATAGCGAAGATGCGACGGCTAGAGGGCCAAGGGCACTGCCTCCGATTCCGAACAAAACGAAACTCTCGGCTTTTTTACCGATTTCTCCGCAATAAGAGATCATTTCGTCGAGGTAGTCCTCTTTCACGAACGGAAGGTCACACCACTCCTGCCAGCCCTTGCCACGATTATCCATGACTGACTTGTGAGCTTTTTTGATTGCTTCGGCGTTCTTTTCAAATTTGCACGGGCAAATTCCGTTATCACCGACAGCATCTTTCATCATGTTGTTGTAGTCGAGTCTAAGATTCATAATACTTCTATTCTCCTTGTAAATGTAATTACTTTTTAACACGGTGCGAGGGCAAGCGACACAATATCGCAAGCCCCCGTTTACCGATTATTAACTTATTGTGTTTACTGAATGGCTTCGATTAGACCATAGTCACCGTCGTTACGCGCATACAGTACGTTTACGTTGCCGGTAGATTTATTGGCAAACACATAGAAGTCGTGTCCAACAAGCTCTAGCTCCTCAATAGCATCCTCTACCGTCATCGGTACAAGATTGTATGACTTACTACGAACAACTTTCTTTTCCGGTACTTTAACTTCTTCCTCTACATCCGGCATCGATAAGTCAAGATCCTTAACCTTGAATTTCTTTGCCTTCATTTTATCGTGGTGACGGATGATTTGTTTTTCAAGCTTCGGAATAGCAAGGTCAATGTTCTCGTACATATTGCCGCCGGCAACTTCCGCACGGACAATTCCTCCGCTGACGGAAATGGTGATTTCAAGTGTTTCCACATCTTTGGATTTTTTCAGTACGATCTTTGCTTTCGTGTCGTCTTCAAAAAACTTGTCAAGTTTATCAACCTTTCGGGTGATGATGTCTTTCAGTTTTTCGCTCGCGTTGTAGTTTTTGCCAAGAAATTCGATTCTCATAAGGTAAGCCCCCCTTGACTTAAGTTTTTCGTGAAAATACTACGTGGTGACGCGCCCGTCACCATTTCATTTTCCACACCCTAATTATAACACAAGACGTGAAAATTGTAAATAGGTTTATAGAAATTTCCTATATAATTTGCATGCCTTTCATTATAATTTCACGATAAAATCCGCCTCGTTTGTCTTTATGATTTTTGCCGCTACCTAACTGTGATTTCACCGTTTATCAATTCTACGTATACAACCGAATTGTCGCGTATTCGCCCCAAGATAATTCCTTCGGCAACTTTATCTTCTATGGTTTGTTCGATTACTCTGCGAAGCGGACGTGCGCCATACTCAGCATCGTAGCCTTTGTTTATTACATAATCAAATGCCGCGGGCGATATGCGAAGCATGATACCGCGCTCCGCAAGATTTTTCTGGAATTTTCTGAGAAGTATTTCGGCAATCCGAGCTATATCTTCTTTTTTGAGTGAATTAAATATGCATACTACGTCGATACGGTTGATAAACTCCGGTTTGAAGTATTTTTTTAGCGATTCGGTAAGAATCTCTTCCGTGCGCTTTTGCTCGGTTTCTTCTCCAAACAATGCCGAAAAACCGAGTCCGCGAGGGGCAGATTTTAGTTCTGCTACGCCGGCGTTACTGGTCATTATTATTACGGTATTTTTGAAACTGACCGTTCTTCCTTGCGAATCCGACAATCTGCCATCGTCAAGTATCTGTAGTAGTAAATTGAAAATGTCGGGATGTGCCTTCTCTATCTCGTCGAAAAGCACGATAGAATACGGACGTCTTCTAACTGCTTCCGTGAGCTGACCGCCGTCTTCAAACCCTGCATATCCCGGAGGTGCACCGATAAGTTTTGACACGGAGTGCGACTCCATATATTCGGACATATCAAGTCTTATCACTGCATTTTCGTCGTCAAAAAGCGCTTCGCTCAATGCCTTGGTTAATTCAGTTTTACCGACACCGGTAGGACCTAAGAATAGGAACGAACCTATCGGACGTGACGGATCCTTGAGCCCTGCACGCGCTCGGCGCACGGCTTTTGCCACTGCGTTGATTGCTTTATCTTGACCGATCACACGTCTGTGAAGTACGTCTTCAAGATTCATGAGTCTTTGAGTCTCACTCTCTGACAATCTTGTTACCGGTATTTTTGTCCAATCGGAAACGATTTCGGCAATTTGCTCGGCACCTATAACTTTTACTTCGTGTTCGAATACTCGACTCAAATTGACTTTGCTGTCGTCAAGCTTTTGACTTATTATGCTTTGACGATACTGATATTCTTCTGCTTTTCCGTATTGACCTCTGTTTAGCGCCTCGCTCCTTAATCTGTCAAGTTCTTTTAGATTGTACAGCAATTCGCGCTGTTCGGGCGTAAGCGTATTGCCGGTTACTTTTGCCCTGCTCATTGCTTCATCTATAAGGTCAATCGCCTTGTCCGGCAAAAATCTATCTGTTATATATCGATCGGAAAGTTTTGCCGCCGCCTCTATTGCTTCGTCGGATAGTCGAACCTTATGAAAAGTTTCGTAATTCACCTTTAGCCCTTTCAAAATCGCGATGGTTTCTTCTACAGACGGCGGATTGACAATCACGGGCTGAAAACGTCGTTCTAGTGCCTTGTCCTTTTCGATAAATCTATGGTATTCGTCCGTTGTCGTAGCTCCGACAGTCTGTAATTCACCACGAGCAAGGTACGGCTTTAATATGTCTGCAGGCGACACTTCTCCGTCCTTCGAACCCGCCTGAGCAAGCGTATGTATCTCATCTATAAACAATATTATATTACCATCGTTACGAATAACGTCGATAGCGCTTTTTAGTTTTTCTTCGAGTGCACCACGATATTTTGTTCCCGCCATAAGCGAGCCGATATCCAAAGAAAATATGGTTTTACCTTTTAATAACTCCGGCACTTTCCCTTCGACTATTGCCTTTGCAAGCCCTTCCACAACCGCACTTTTACCAACGCCCGGTTCGCCTATTAGCACAGGGT
>CAVEYH010000085.1:0-4196 GCA_963620055.1 bacterium
GAAGGAATGTATGTTTGGCACTTCGTGAGCCGTCGCTCGGTCCCGTGTTCGGTATAAAAGGCGGTGCAGCAGGCGGAGGATACGCACAGATTGCGCCCATGGAGGATATTAACCTTCACTTTACGGGCGATCTTCACGCGATAACCTCGGCAAACAACCTTCTTGCCGCGATGATCGATAACCACATTTATTGGGGAAACGCACTAAACATAAAAGAAGTCACTTGGCATCGTTGCTTGGACGTAAACGATCGTGCGCTTCGTGCCGTTCGTTCTGGTGTCGGTATGCCGTGCGAACGTGACGATCGTTTCGATATTACCGCCGCCAGTGAAATCATGGCAATATTCTGTCTGTCTAGCGATATTGACGATCTAAAACGCAGATTAGGTAATATCATTGTCGGATTAAACGGAGACGGCAAACCCGTTACCGCTCGCGACTTAAAAGCCGACGAAGCAATGACGATACTGTTAAAAGACGCTATTAAACCAAATCTTGTACAGACTCTCGAAGGGGTGCCGGCATTTGTGCACGG
This sequence comes from bacterium, assembly GCA_963620055.1. GTDB lineage: Bacteria > Bacillota > Clostridia > Christensenellales > Pumilibacteraceae > UBA10677. The sequence goes on from CAVEYH010000085.1 coordinate 536, forward strand.
CGGTCCGTTTGCAAATATCGCCCATGGTTGTAATAGTATTATAGCTACACGTATGGCGCTATCTTATGCAGACTACGTAATCACCGAGGCAGGATTCGGAGCTGATCTCGGCGCGGAAAAATTCTTGGACATCAAGTGTAGGGTTTCAGGGCTAAAACCCTCGGCTGTAGTGGTTGTAGCTACGCTTCGTGCACTAAAATGTGCTGGAGGGAAGGCTGAGAACCTTTCGGATCGTGATGATACGGCACTTGAAAAAGGCATAGGCAATCTTCTAAAACATGTTGAAAACATAACGGGCGTATATCATCGTCCTTGCGTGGTAGCGATCAACCGTTTTATTGCTGACGAAGATGAAGAAATCGCGCTTTTACAACACAAGCTTGACGGCTTAGGAGTAAAAGCTGTTTGTGTGGAGTGTTGGGCAAAAGGCGGAGCGGGAGCAACAGAACTTGCCGACGAAATTGTTCGTCTATGCGATGAAGATGACGGAGAGCTTACATACAGCTATCCGCTAGACATTAGCACGGAGGAAAAAATAAAAACCGTAGCTCGTCGAATCTATGGCGCAGATGACGTTGTATTTACAGACAAGGCAAAAGAAGATATGGCACGCTATCCGCAGTCTTTACCGGTGTGCATCGCAAAGACGCAGTACTCGCTGTCCGACGATCCAAAACTTATAGGACGTCCGAGCGGATTCAAAATCACCGTGCGCGAAGTCATGTACAAGGCGGGAGCAGAATTTTTGGTTGCGGTAGCAGGCTCGATAATGCTCATGCCTGGATTGTCGCGATCACCGAACGCGGAGAGAATGTCGATTAAAGACGGCATAGTAAAAGGATTGTTCTAGATCTTTCAATTGTGTATTAGTCCGAACAATCTTTGAATTAAAAAAATAACCGTATACAATTTTGGAGAAAATATATGGCAAACTTTATTGAAGAAATTATCGAAAAGGACCTAAGTGAAGGTAAGATAAGCGGAGTCGTCACTCGTTTCCCGCCCGAGCCTAACGGATACCTTCACATAGGGCACGCAAAGTCAATATGTCTCAACTATTATGGAACCGCGGTCAAGTACGGCGGGAAGTGTAACTTGCGTTTTGACGACACCAACCCCGTAAAAGAAGACGACGAATTTGTTCGCTCGATCGTAGCCGATGTAGAATGGCTCGGCTGGAAGGGTAACGTGTACTTTGCATCCGATTACTTTGATACCATGTACGAGACTGCCGTCAAGCTAATCAAAAAAGGCAAAGCGTACGTTGACGACGTGACACCGAATCAAATGCGCGAAATGCGCGGAACACTCACGGAACCGGGTATCGAGAGTAAAAACCGCAATCGCCCGATCGAAGAAAGTTTGGCACTGTTTGAAGACATGAAAGCGGGCAAAATCGCAGACGGCGCACTTGTGTTGCGTGCAAAAATCGACATGGCTTCACCGAATATCAACATGCGCGATCCGATAATATACAGAGTACTAAAAGCCACGCACCATCGACAAGGCGACAAGTGGTGCATTTACCCTATGTACGATTTTGCGCATCCTATCGAAGACGCGGTAGAAGGCATTACGCATTCTATCTGCACACTCGAATTCGAAGACCATCGTCCGCTTTACGATTGGGTGCTTCGCGAAGGCGAATTTGTCAATCCCCCGCATCAGTACGAATTTGCTCGCCTCAACCTTGAGCGCACGATCATGAGTAAACGTTATCTCAAAAAGCTTGTCGACGAGAATTTTGTTGACGGCTGGGACGATCCCAGAATGCCCACGATAGCAGGCATCAGAAGACGTGGCTATACACCTACGGCAATACGCGACTTTTGTGAGAAAATCGGCGTAGCCAAGGCAAACAGCGAAGTTGAACTGTCATTGCTCGAGAGTTGCATACGCGACGAGCTCAATTTTACGGCCGACAGGGCAATGGCGGTGCTCCATCCCATCGAACTTGTGATCACTAATCTACCCGAAGATTATACCGAAAAAGTTTCTATAGAGATCAATCCCAATGCGCCCGAAAAAGGCACACGCGAAGTTGACTTTTCCTCACGTCTATACATCGAAGCCGAAGACTTTGCGGTCAATCCTCCGCCAAAGTACAAACGTCTTACCCCCGACGGAGTGGTGCGTCTAAAAGGCGCATATATCGTTCGTGCAACCGGTTATGATGAGGAAAACGGTGAAGTAAAGCGCATCTATGCCGAAGTTATAGAGGGCAGTAGATCGGGTTCCGACAATAGCGGAGTCAAGGTAAAAGGCGTTATCCATTGGGTAGACGCAAATACCGCGGTCGACATGAACGTCAATCTTTACGACAGCTTGCTCCTTCCGTACGACGGAGTGCACGAGGACTTTTCCGAGCGTCTCAACCCGAATTCGCGCGTGATATTAAAGGCAAAAGGCGAGAAAATGCTCGCGGATTCTCAACCGCTTACTTCCTACCAGTTTGTGCGCACAGGTTACTTCTGTCGCGACAGTAAGTATGACGGCATCACGTTCAATCAAGTAGTTTCCTTAAAGGACGGCTACAAGAAATGAGATTTAACGGAGTAATCTTGGACTGTGACGGCACACTTGCAGACACTAGCGAAGGTGTGCTCGAATCTGTCAAATACGCATTGCGAAAGCTCGGCACACCGATACCGTCGTATGAAACGTTAAGAGGCTTTATAGGTCCTTCACTGTTTGTCAGTTTTCAGAAAATAACTGGACTTAATCCGAACGATGCCGACTTAGCCGTAAAATACTACCGTGAGACCTATTCGAAAGAAGGCATATTCAAACTAAAACTGTATGACGGCATGCGAGAATTGCTTGCAGAATTAAAAAGCCACGGAGTGTTACTCTCGGTTGCCAGCGCAAAACCGCAAGTTTCGTTGGACGTAGTCGTAAAGCACCTCGGACTCGATACCGTGTTCGATAAAGTAGTAGGTCCGTCACTTGCCGCCAAATCCGACGACAAAAAAGACTTGGTGACCGCCGCGAAACTAACAAAGAATTCGGTTATGATTGGTGATGCAATCTATGACATACGCGCGGCAAAGTCTGCAAACGTTACTTCGATTGCTGCAATGTACGGATTCGGAAAGCGCGATGAGTTACTTGCGGAGAAACCGGATTTTACCGCAGATACCGTTGCCGACATTAGAAAAATTTTGCTCGGTTAAAAAATACAAATAATTACAAACAACCTTATACGGAGTCAATATGAAAAACGTAACTGCAAAAGAATTAAGAAAAATGTGGTTCGAGTTCTTCTCGGAGCGCGGACATGCTGTAATAAGTTCCGCATCGCTAATCCCCGAAAACGATCCGACCGTCCTATTTACAACCGCCGGCATGCATCCGCTTGTGCCGTACCTACTCGGTGAAAAGCACCCCGCCGGCAAACGTCTTTGTGACGTACAAAAGTGCGTTCGTACAGGCGATATCGACGAAGTCGGAGACAATAGCCACTGCACGTTCTTCGAGATGCTGGGCAACTGGTCTCTCGGTGACTATTTCAAGGACGAAATGATCCCGTGGTCATACGAGTTTTTGACTTCACCGAAATACCTCGGAATCGATCCAAATCGTCTTGCCGTATCGGTATTTGCCGGAGACAGCGACTGTCCGCGCGACGAAAGAGGCGCAGAGCTTTGGATCAAGTGCGGAA
>CAVEYH010000086.1:0-2134 GCA_963620055.1 bacterium
GTATTGAACTCCGAGATGAAATAAATTCGTAGGAATTTCAACTGATTCCACGAGCGTATCGTCCGGCGATGTTCCACCTAAAACCAATCCTAACGATGTAAATAAGTCACGATACTCATTGTTAAACTCGTAACGATGACGATGTCGTTCCATAACAGAAGCAACGTCTCCATATGCTTTTGCAAGAAGTGAACCCGGTTTAAGTTTACATTCGTATGCACCTAATCGCATCGATCCACCGGTATTTTCAAGACCGGCTTGCCCTTCCATGATGTCTATAACTTTGTTTGCGGAAGTTGGATTAAACTCGCGACTGTTTGCATCGCTAAGCCCTGCAACGTTACGGGCAAACTCGATAACCGCTATCTGCATGCCTAGACAAATCCCGAAATATGGCACATCGTTTTCACGGCAATATCTGGCAGCCTCTATCATACCTTCAATACCTCTGTCACCAAAACCGCCCGGCACAATTATGCCGTTGCATTCGCAAAGTTCTGACTCCGCTGTAGCGCGAGTAACTTTTTCGGCATCGATCCAACGCAAATCAATCTTTGCGCCGTTATATATTCCGGCATGTGTAAGCGCCTCTACTATAGACAAATATGTATCATACATTTTTATGTATTTACCTACAAGGCCGATAGTAACGATGTTTTTACGATTGCGCGCTTTTTCAAGCATTTCATTCCAAAACCTAAGATCCGGCTCGTTATCTGGAAGCCCTAACTCTCGCGAAACAATTTTTGTAAAATGACTACGTTCTAGCATAATCGGTGCTTCGTAAAGAATATCGACATTGCTATCCTCAATAACACAATCGGACTCGACATTACAAAACAAGGCAACTTTGTTGCGTGTCTCTTCGTCGACATGATAATCTGTCCTAAGTACTATCACATTCGGCGAAACACCTAAACCGCGAAGCTCTTTCACCGAATGTTGAGTCGGCTTGGTTTTCATTTCTCCAGATCCGAGTACGGGAGCTAGCGTAACATGCACAAAAAGGCAATTTTCTCTGCCTACTTCGTTTGCCACTTGCCTAATTGCTTCTATGAACGGTAGACTTTCTATATCGCCTGTCGTTCCGCCAATTTCTGTAATTACCACATCGGCAGATATCTTTTTACCGACAGAATAAATAAATTTTTTGATCTCACCGGTAATGTGTGGAATAACTTGAACGGTTTCGCCGTTATATGCCCCCGCGCGTTCCGCATTGAGCACATTCCAATAAACTTTACCGGTAGTAAGATTCGAATATTTGTTAAGATTAACATCTATAAACCGCTCATAATGCCCAAGATCAAGATCGGTTTCCGCTCCGTCTTCGGTAACAAATACTTCACCGTGCTGATATGGGCTCATAGTGCCCGGATCGATATTTATATACGGATCAAGTTTTTGTGCAATTACACTCAATCCTTTCGCTTTTAACATCATGCCAAGGCTTGCCGCAGTAATACCTTTACCAAGTCCCGACACAACACCACCGGTAACAAAAATATATTTTGTCATAATATAACCTTCCCTTCAAAAACTTCTGTGGCCGCTCCTGTCATATATACGGTTTTATCGTAATTTATCGTAAGCGTACCGCCTCTTAATTCAACCGCAATATCGGTGCCACGATCTGCCAAACCGTTTTCTACCATGGCAACAACTGTCGCGCATGCACCGGTACCACAAGCAAGCGTCTCTCCGCTCCCACGCTCCCATACTCTCATCCTAACCCTGTTTCGAGATAAGATTTCAGCGAACTCCACATTCACACGATCGGGGAATAATTCATGATTTTCTATAATTCTACCGGGCATTTCAATATCCATGTTATTCACATCATTGGCAAAAATCACACAATGAGGATTGCCCATTGAAACAGCCGTGATTTCACGCTCACGGTCAAGATTTACCGTAACGCCTATTGCTTTTTTGCAGGATAACTTTATAGGGATGCTCTTAGTGTCTAATATAGGTTTGCCCATATCGACACGAGCCGCAACTACCGTTCCGCCGTTCACAATGAGCTTTAATGTCTTTACACCGCTTTTTGTTTCTATCGTAACAATATCTTTTTTAACTCCGCGCTTGTCATAAAGGTATTTACCGACACATCTTATTGCATTGCCACACA
>CAVEYH010000086.1:2144-4152 GCA_963620055.1 bacterium
CATTTTACCTTCGCTGCCGTCCGCATTAAACATGCGCATCGTGCTATCGGCAACTTGCGACTTACAAATAAAAACGACACCGTCACCGCCAATGCCAAAATGTCGATCGGATAACTTTAATGAAATCTTGCTTTTTTCTTCGTCTGTCGGTTCACGATTGAAGCAATCTATATAAATATAATCATTGCCGCAACCTTCATATTTTATAAATTCATACGTCGTCATAAGCTCTTCTCCGCTAAATTTCATAAGTTTTTAATATCTCAAGCGCAATCTCACGCTTGGTTTTTCTCTCATCCATAGCACGTCTTTCGATAAATTTGTGCGCTCGATTTTCGGTATAACCGAGCGACTCGATAAGTACATACTTCGCTCGATTTACGATGCGCATATCCTCTATCTCACGACTAAGGTCAATATTTGCACGCTTGAGATTCTGCACACGCGCATTTGCAGCCTCGACCATTCGTATTCCCGTCGCAAGAAGCGTACGCGACAAAGGACGCGGAAGTACGATAATCCCTTGGCTACTTAGTTTTGCGGCAACTTCTTCATAAACAAAACTGTCTTCAATAAGAATAACTCCGGTAGTACAACTTTCTGCCAAGAAAGATGCTAAATTTTTGCCGTTCTCATCATGCACTCCGCTCACAATCGCAAGATCAAAATCGCGTGAGGAAAAAACGCGTCGCGAAGCACCTCCGCTGTTTGCGCGGACGATATCATAGTCACCTGTGGCACGGACGACATCCGCGATCGCAGAAAAACTTTTATCGGAACCGGTAACGATAAGTGCTTCCACTATACAACCTCTACTAAGACTTAATGCATTTACCTAGATTTTAGCAATCAAGATAAGTTTTTCTCATTACTTCAATACCTGCATTCTCCGCGCTCTCTATCTCACTACGTTTCATTTCACTGAACTTAACGAGCTGAATCGGCGGAATGTATTTTCTGACAAACGGGCTTGCTTCGGCATCTTGAAGCGCTTCACCGAGTGACTGTGGCAAAAGTTCCGGACGGCGCGATGATGCCTGTGCTGGTGCTCGCAACTTTGCCGCACGATCCACTCCGTCTAATCCTGCATGAATCAAAAGAGCAAATACAATGTACGGATTGCAAGTTGCATCTGGCGAACGAATAACTATTCCGGGGTTTGTTCCGCCGACTACCCTTATTAGCGAACCGGAATCACAATCGGACCAAGCTATATTTTCTGCCGCCTCAAGCGATGCGAAACGTGCGTAACTACTACACGATGGGTTAGTAAATGCTGTGATCTCTTTTATGCGTTTTAACACACCCTCGGTAAAAGTACCAAGCTCATTGCGCTCGGAAAAAGTTACAGGCAATCCCGCTTTACTAACAGAAATCGAAACATGCAATCCGCTACCAAAATCATCTTCAAACGGTTTCGGCATAAATGTCGCATACACTCCGTCACGAACACAAATATTTCTAACGGCCGATTTATAAATCAACATATTCTTTGCGGCCGTCATCGGGTCTGCCGGCTTGAACGTGATACGATTCTGCCCTTTCCCGCGTTCGTGATTGGACGATACGGGAACAATGCCCATGCTTTCCATGCTAAAGATAATATCGCGACGAATATTTTCACATCGATCAATAGGTGCGACATCGCAATATCCGGCATTATCGTAAGGAACAAAGATCGGCGAGCCGTCTTCATCCGTTTTTAGAACGTAAAACTCGCAAGCTGTGCCGAGTTTTACATCTAAATTATAATGATTTAATCTATCTACGGCTGTTTTTAATATCCTACGACTATCGCCTTCAAACGGTGTTCCGTCAGCATGCTTTATATCACAAAGCATGCCGACAACTCTGCCGGACTGCGGACGCCACGGTAAAACATATAACGTGGAAGGATCCGGAAATAGGTACAACGGCTTGCCAAGCGATGCAAAGTCTTCAAATACCGAAGCATCAAACGCAACGCCGGACGCAAAAGCGGCGTCTAATTCGCTCTTTACGATGGACA
>CAVEYH010000087.1:0-3496 GCA_963620055.1 bacterium
TGTCGGGAACTAATATTGTATGCGTTTTTCGCATCTCTTTAGTGAAAACAATGTGATGATTTTCCACAGCTATTACTCCGTTTTATATGTACGTTTATACTTGAATTGTAAACTATAACTATAAATGCTATTCGTTAACAATAATAATATAATTTTTCTATTCTAATGCGGCAAGGAGCGATCTCAATCTAATTTTGATTGCACCTAAGTTGCTAATTTCGTCGATTTTAAGTTGTGTATAGATTTTTCCGTGCGATTCAAGTATCCTACGCACTTCGTCGGTTGTAATTGCGTCGATGCCGCAACCAAACGACACAAGTTGCACAAGATTCATATCTTTTTGCGTGGCAACATAAGCCGCCGCGCGATATAATCTCGAATGAAACGTCCATTGATTAAGCACTTCCAAATGCGGTGGCTTCATAAAGTCTGCAACTGCATCTTCGGTAATTGAGACAACGCCGAGTGATGAAATAAGTTTTTGCACTCCATGGTTGATCTCGGGGTCAATATGGTAAGGTCTACCGGCAAGTACAACAATAGGTTTGCCGTTGGCTCTAGCATAATCGATAAGCTCAAGTCCATGCTTGACTATAGCATTATGGCGTGCGCTCATGGCCGCATAGCCTTTTTCGACCGCCATTTCAGCAGCTTTTCTTGTTATTCCGTATTTTTTTAATGTCTTGACAAGCGCATTGGAAACAGTCTCAGGCCGCGACATATCAATATACGGATAAATAAAATTATCATTATTCAAGTCGGAAACATTAGCACGCAACAACTCCGGATAATATGCTACAACAGGACAATTATAGTGATTATCGCTATCGCCTTCGTCGGTATTGTAACTTTCACAAGGATAGAAAATAAAATCAACACCCTTTTTGAGTAAGTTCAGCATATGGCCGTGGACGAGTTTCGCCGGATAACAAACAGTATCGGACGGAATCGTATGCTGTCCGTCGATAAATGTTTTGCGGGAGGACTCATCCGAAATCACCGTACGAAATCCAAGCTCGTTAAACACGGTATTAAAAAACGGCAATTGTTCATAAAAATTCAAGCACAACGGAAGTCCGACAGTAGCTTTTAGATTTGCTACAGTGTTCACAACGCTATTAACTAAGCTTTCGTATTTGTATGTGAGCAAATCCGGCAATATTTCACTATCTTTTTTGCCTTGACCACGTTCGCAACGATTACCGGAAATGAGTTTTCTCCCGTCGGAAAACGTAAGCACATTTAATCTGCAATGCGCCGTGCATCTACCGCAAACTGCCGCCGCGGACTTATACGAAAAACTTTCAAGTTCGGTTGGCGTAATTATGCCGGAATGTTCTCCGCCTTTTTTCATAGCATAAAGAGCAGCTCCGTACGCGCCCATAAGTCCGGATATTGCAGGTCTAGTCACACTGACACCAAGCTCTTTTTCAAATGCGCGAAGTACGGCATCGTTAAGGAAAGTTCCGCCTTGGACAACAACGTTCTTTCCGAGTTCGTCCGTGCTTTTTGCTCGAATAACTTTATAAATCGCATTTTTCACAACCGAAGAAGAAATACCTGCGGAAATATCTTCAACACTTGCTCCGTCTTTCTGCGCTTGTTTAACTGCACTATTCATAAACACCGTGCAACGAGAACCGAGTTCGACAGGATGCTTTGCGAAAAGTCCGAGTTTAGCAAAATCCGCGACAGAATACCCGAGAGCATTTGCAAACGTCTGTATAAACGACCCGCATCCGGACGAACATGCTTCGTTGAGCATAATATTGTCAATCGCTTTATTCTTGATCTTAAAACACTTTATATCTTGACCGCCAATATCGATAATAAAATCTACATCAGGACGAAACTCAAGTGCCGCGGTAAAATGCGCGACGGTTTCTACAACGCCGTAATCAAGTTTTAATCCCGACTTTATGAGTTCTTCTCCGTAGCCGGTGACCGCAGAAGATACTATCGTCACTCGGCCATCCATAGCAGCATAAAGTTCCTTTAACTTTTCGGCTACGACATCAAGCGGTCTTCCGCTGTTTTCAACATAGTAACTAAAAAGCAATTCTTTATCTTCGGACAATAGAACAATCTTTGTTGTTGTCGATCCTGCGTCTACACCTAAATATGCTTTCCCTATATAGGACGCTAAATCTTTGCGTTTTATATCGGCATTATTGTGCAGACGAACAAATTCGTCATATTCATCTTGCGAACTAAACAGTGGTTCTGATGAAAAGACACTACCGATTGGCTTGGCATTATATATTGCGTCGATAATATCTTTTGGATCTTCCCATTTAGAATTTTTTGTAGCATAAAGTGCTGCCCCGTAAGCCATAAAGCATGGAGCAAGTTCCGGAAAAACGGCGTTTTCAGGTGATAATTTTAATGTTTCCTTAAATGCTTTTCCGAGGGCTTTATAAAAATGCAGCGGCCCTCCTAGGAATAGTACCTTACCCTCTATCTTTCTGCCTTGTGCAAGTCCTGCAACGGTTTGGTCAACAACCGCTTGGAAAATGCTCGCTGCGACGTCTTCTTTCGATGCGCCTTGATTCAATAGCGGTTGGATATCGCTTTTTGCGAACACTCCGCAACGAGATGCTATCGGATATTTCTTTTCCGCTCTCAACGCAAGCGCATCCAATTCGTCTCCGCTCACCTTCAACAGTGTTGACATTTGATCAATAAATGCGCCCGTTCCGCCTGCGCATGAACCGTTCATTCTCTGTTCGGTTCCATGTGTTAAAAACAAAATTTTAGCATCTTCTCCGCCTAGTTCAACAGCACAATCAGCATCTGGATAAGTCTTTTTGATCGCAAGCGATGCAGAATAAACTTCTTGCACGAACGTAATATTGGCAGCTTGGGACAATCCCAATCCTGCCGAACCTGTCATAGCAACCTTGAATTCACCATCAAAAAAAGAAAATATCTTTTTCAACTGTTCAAAAACGGTTTCTTTTACTTTTGAATAATGTCTGTCATAAACCGAATGGACGATCTCTCCACTTTCATCAAGTACAATACACTTGACTGTCGTTGATCCTACGTCCACACCTACAGAATATTTCGATTTCAATATAAGCACCTCATATCGGCACCGACAGTGCCGTCACAGTACGTCAAATTGTATAACATTTATTTGTTTTCGCTTGACTTATCGTTTGTTTCGTTTGTAGACTTTTCTTCCGCATTATCGGCTGTAGCTATGGCGGAAACGTTTTCTCCGACATTATCTGCATTTTTGGTCGCTACGGCGGGTGCGGAAACTTTTTTTAATTTGCCTAGCAACATCTCTTTTACATACTCGGTTACTGGTTTTTCACCGCGGAACGCAAATAGAAACGATGCGCGTTTTTTGAGGTTTTTGCGATCTTCTTTAATCTTAGCCTTAATGTCATCATAGCGAATTGCTTCTCTGACACCCTTAAGCACAGATTTAATTTTGACTGCAAGATTAAAACTAATAATTACGTCAACAAGCACTACGCCATAAACC
>CAVEYH010000087.1:3506-4139 GCA_963620055.1 bacterium
AGGAACAAAAACCATGAATGCAGTCCCATCCACTCGAGCGCACGCGTAAGTGCAGGATAGACAATAAATAAAAAGAAAACCCCGATCGAGCCCCAAATAATAGAAAACGTCGGGCAAATGATCCCTTGAATGTTGCCAAAACGGTTTGAATAATCCCATAATTTGATTTTCATGCCCTTGATAAATATCAAACCTGTAAGATATTCAATGAGCGTCATCGCAATAAAAATTATCAATATTTTTGCCCAAATCTCGTCGATCGGTATGCTACAAATAAGATACATGGCTATCACACCGAATCCGTAAAGCGGAAGATATGGTCCGTTTAGGAATCCCGGATTTATCCAACGTTTTGATGAAACAAAGCGACGGAACAACAGTTCAAGACACCACCCCAGCACAGAACCTATTAAAAATAGTAATGCAAAATCAAAAAAATATTTCATTTATTGCTCCGTAATTCGCTTCCTTTAACGGCAAAATGCCGTCATATATGTAAGTATATCATTTTTCTTTTTTTCGGTCAACTCAATCGCCGACAATAACTAGGCTATGCGCGTTATATTGTTATAATATTGAAAATTTTGCAATTGAAAAGTGATATTTTTCATATTGACATTGCAAATATTTAGC
>CAVEYH010000088.1:0-4059 GCA_963620055.1 bacterium
AGTTTTTCTTGCACCCGAAGGCGATCATTATCGAACGAGACTTACGCACACATTGGAAGTCAGTCAGATCGCTCGCTCGATTTCTCGTGCACTTTGGCTTAACGAAGATTTAACCGAAGCGATAGCGCTAGGCCACGATTTAGGCCACACGCCGTACGGGCACGCGGGCGAGCGTGCACTCAGTTCGTTTACGCACTTTTGTCACAACGAGCAATCGTTGCGCATGGTCGACGTTCTCGAATACGATGGAAATGGCATGAACCTTACGTTCGAGGTGCGTGACGGAATACTCAACCACACGAGTCGCGGGGACGCGGCGACGCTAGAAGGACACGTCGTTTCTTGGAGTGATCGCATAGCCTACATAAACCACGATATCGACGATGCAATTCGTGGCGGAGTGATAAAGGACACAGACATTCCGGAGCATTACCGCAAAGTGTTCGGCGATACCAACGGCAAGCGCATCGATTCCATGGTTATGAACGTCATTGACAACAGTTTCGGTAAACCCACCATTCAGCCGTCCGACGATTTTAAGACGGACATATTGGGACTTAGAGAATTCTTATTCGACAAGGTTTACCGCTCACCGATAGCCAAAGCCGAGGAAGGCAAGGCAATCGACATGATAAAATTTCTGTACGAGTATTATTACACGCACAGCGATAAGATACCGCGAGAGTTTTTGGACATGGACAGTACACTCGAACAAAAAGTGTGCGACTACATATCCATGATGAGTGACCAATTTGCGGTAAGGCTTTACGAGGACATCACCGTCCCGAAAAGCTGGTCAAAGTTTTAGGAGGCAATAGTCGATATTGGCTGGCGACGATTGGAGAACTTGGAAAGAAGAGCTTCTTGCAAAGACTGATATTGCGAAAGTGATTTCGCGCTATGTTCCGTTGAAGCGTAAGGGCAGGACCTTGTGGGGTTGCTGCCCGTTTCACCATGAAAACGAACCGTCTTTTGCCGTCAACGAAGATAAACAATTCTATCATTGTTTCGGTTGCAAAGAGAGTGGAAACGCAATAACGTTTCTTGAAAAGATCGAAAGCATCGATTTTATGGATGCGATCAAAATACTTGCCGCCGACGCAAAAATGGAACTACCGAAATTCGATAGGACAAAAGCCGACGAGAACGGCATCTCACGTGAAAAGCGCGAGCGATTATATGCACTCATGCGCGATGCGGCAAGACACTACAACGAAAACTTGTACGGAGAGAGAGGAAAGCTTGCCCGCGACTATCTCGAACAACGTCAAATACCGCAAAAACTCGTCACGCGTTTCGGTTTCGGAGCAAGTTACGACGGAGAAGAAATCATAACCTATCTAAAGAGCAAAGGTTATACCGTCGCGGAAATGAAAGAAGCGGGACTTGTCGAACAAAAAGCAGATCGGTGGTACGATGTGTTTTACGGCAGACTCATGATACCGATAATAAACAATCTCGGCGAAGTGGTTGCATTCGGTGGTAGACTTATCGATCCCGGCACACATATTCCGGTCAAGTATCGTAACTCCACGAATACGCCGATATTCGACAAATCGAGGACACTTTACGCTATCAACCTACTAAAAAAGAAGAAACAGCGCGAGTCAATCGGTAATGTGATAATCACCGAGGGCTATATGGACGTGTTGGCACTACACAAAGCAGGTTTCGATACGGCAGTTGCCAGTATGGGTACGGCACTCACTTACGCTCAGACAAAACTTATTCGCAACTATTCGACAAATGTGTACATAAGCTATGACGGGGATTCGGCAGGGCAGACTGCGACACTCAGAGGCTTGGATATTCTAAGCGATGCGGGTTTAAACGTAAAAGTTGTTACGCTCCCCGACGAACTCGATCCCGATGACTTAATAAAACAGCGTGGAGCCGAAGCGTACGCAAAACTTTTGGATGAGGCTTTACCGCTACCCGCATACAAACTCAATTATCTTAAAAAGCGTTTCGATCTCACGACACCGGACGGAAAATCGGCTTACGCTGTGCAAGCGATGAAGGTAATCAAGGCACTTGCGAATCCCGTCGAGCAGGAAGAATACATGAAGATCGTACACGATGCCACCGGCTATTCAATGGATACACTCCGCAAACAAGCGGACATTACCGTACTCGAAGAACGCCCGAATCAAATAATACAGCCCGAAGAAACGGAAAAAGTTATCGCCACACGTAGCAAAGCGGAATTATTCGTGATAGCATCGGTAGCACACGGTATGCCGTACGTCGATTTTGAAGAAGACGTGTATCCGTATCTTGATAGTGGCATCGATCGCGAGATTTACGCGCATGCTGTCGAAAAGTTTAAATCCGGCACAATACTGTCCGTTTCCGCATTGTACAGCGAATACGATCCCAAAGACGTTGTAGAGATTGTCGAATACGAGTTCATGCAGGGCGACGACGAAGCAAAATACCGTGCATGCGTAAACAAACTCAAGATCGACCGACTCGAGGCAGAGAAAAAACGGCTTACCGAAGAATATGCGACAACAAAGGATCCCAAAAAATTGACAGAGATTCTAAAAACCGACGGAATGCTAAGAAGTCTTAAAAACGGAGGAGTAAATGAATAAAGCAAAAAAGATCAACGTTGAGGAGATCATTCCCGCCAAAAAGACCATTGACGAAGAACTTGTTGTTCTTACGGAGAAAGGCTTAAAGAAGGGCAAGCTTACTATGGAAGAGGTCACACGCGACTTAGTGCTTACATGCGATGCGTCCGTAGAAGACGTAGACAATGCATACAAGTATCTAATTGCGCAAAACGTGACTATCGTTCCGGAAGAACCTATTTCGTACGAATACGACGAAAATTACGCATACGAAGATTCGACAAAGGAATACTTAAAAGTACTCGGTAAGATTGAATTACTTACCGCGGAGAAAGAAAAAGAACTTGCTCAGCGAGTTGCCGACGGCGACAAATCTGCGAAGGACGAATTTATAAAAGCAAACCTCAGATTAGTCGTATCGATTGCGAAACGTTACGTAGGCAGGGGATTAGATTTTGACGATTTGATACAGCTCGGCAACTTAGGACTTATAACCGCCGTGGACAAATTCGACCACACAAAAGGGTTCCGTTTTTCGACATACGCCACATGGTGGATTCGTCAGGCAATAACACGCGCCATCGGTGACCTTGCACACCCGATACATATCCCGAGCTATGTCAAGGACAACATGGATAAGATTAAAAAGCTAAGTAGCGAAATCGAGCAAAAGACCGGCAGACAAGCAACAGCGGAAGAGCTTGCCGAGATCATGCAGATCGACGTGAAACGCGTACAGTTTTATCTGCAACTTATGATTAAGCCTCGCTCGATTGACGATCCGGTAGGAGAAGACGAAGCCGGTACCACGATTATAGATATTCTCCACGATCCGGACGCACAGACGCCGGAAGACATACTTGAAGACGGCATACTGCGTGAACTTATATTCAAAGCCATTGAGTTACTTGATCCGCGCGAACAGGCTGTTATAATCGATCGTTACGGGCTAAATGACGGCAGAATCAAGACATTAGAAGAGGTCGGAGCCATTCACAACGTCACTCGCGAACGTGTGCGCCAAGTCGAGCAAAAAGCGTTAAAAAAGCTTCGTTCTTCAAAAATCAGTAAACAACTTAGAAGTTACAAAGACGCATAAAATAATACGATAGACAAAAAATAATTCGCAGGCATTAAACAATATTAGACATAAATAGTCGACAGAGTCGGCTTAAGAGGAATTATGGAAAAACAAGTATTAGACAAAATCATCAAAACACTTAACGAAAAGTATAAAGCAGAGGGCAAAATTACCTACGATGACGTTAATGCGGCATTCGGAGAAGGTACGCCCGCACCCGAAGACGTAGACAGCGTACTCAGCGCACTTTGCGACAAAGGCATCGAGCCGGTTTCTGCTCCGCCCGCACACAAGGATTTAGGCGAGAAGATCGAGAACGAGATCAAACGTCTTATCAAAATCGGAAAAGTCCACGGCCATCTCACATACGACGAAGTCGGTGAAAAACTTGCCGTCGAGTGT
>CAVEYH010000089.1:0-4055 GCA_963620055.1 bacterium
TTCGTAGCCAAAGCGGTGAGCAATCTATGATTGCGAACTGTGGCTTGTCCCGAGAACACAACCGCAAGTGTCTCGGTGACTTTTTTTTGCTTCTTTTTTTCTTCACGTGAAAAAAAGAAGATCCATTCCCTTGCTTACACAAGCAAAACTATCACCATTAACCGTGCACTTATTAGCACAAATTAAAAAATAACTAACCTTAACTCACAAATTAAAAATAAATAATAAAACCTTATAAATTTTAGGGTTATAGGGGCAAAAATGCACCTAAACGGTTGAGTCTTTGATGAGTTTATATTCGATCGCATCGGTGAGCGCGATTAACGAAGCCTCGATAATGTCGCGTGAAACGCCGACCGTCGTCCACAGGTCCTTGCCGTCGCCCGACTCGATAAGTACACGTGTCTTTGCGGAGCTGGTGTCACGGCTGTCGAGAATACGCACTTTGTAATCGGTGAGCGAGAACTGACCGAGTGACGGATAAAACCGTTCGAGCGCGAGCCTTAGTGCAATATCGAGCGCATTGACGGGGCCGTTACCTTCGGCGGCGCGAATCTCCGTCTCGTCACCCACACGGACTTTGACCATGGCAGTAGCCGGTGAAAAGTCTTTGCCGGTCGCTTGCTCGCCTATCGTCTTGAACTTTTCGAGCGTGAAGTACGGCTTGTACGAGCCGAGAGCCTTGCGGACGAGCAGTTCAAAACTTGCCTCCGCTCCCTCGAACTGATAGCCGAGGTATTCCATCTCCTTGATTTTGTTCACAATGTCGGCGGTCACGGGGTTGTCTTTCGTGACAAGCGGATCGATCTTTCGCACTTTCTCGAGGATCGCACTGCGCCCCGCCACTTCGCTGGTTAAGAACCTTCGATTATTGCCGACAAGATCGGGTGAAACATGCTCGAAACTAATAGGCGCCTTGTTCACTCCGTCCGCATGCATGCCGGCTTTGTGCGCAAACGCAGATTTGCCGACGTAAGGCATGTTCCCCGGCAAGCGCACGTTCGCGATCTCGGCAATCTTTCGGCAAGTCTCGGTTAGCGCGCCGATTTTTTCGTTCGGCAAGCAATTATAACCGCACTTTAACTGCAAGTTGGCTATGATCGTGGCAAGGTTTGCGTTACCGCACCGCTCGCCGAATCCGTTGAGCGTGCCTTGCACTCCGCGTGCGCCGGACGAAATCGCCGTGACGGAATTCGCTACCGCCATACCGCCGTCGTCGTGAGCGTGGATCATGACGGGAACATGCACCGCCTCGATCGCGACTTTGGTTATTTTCTCGATCTCGCTAGGGAAACAACCGCCGTTCGTGTCGCACAGCGCAATATAATCTGCTCCGGCACTGTATGCCGCGACTATCGACTTTATCGCGTAATCGGGATTGTGTTTGTATCCGTCGAAAAAGTGCTCCGCATCGAACACGACTTGCTTGCCGTAGCCCTTGAGATAGTTCACCGTGTCGGCTATCATGTCGAGATTTTCGTCAAGTCCCGCATGAATAATCTCCGTGACGTGAAAATCCCAACTCTTGCCAAACACCGCCACCACCGGCGTATCGGCGGTAAGCAGAGCTTGTAACCCCTCGTCCTCTTTTGCGGCGATGCCTTTCCGCCTCGTCGAGCCGAACGCCACGAGACTCGTCGAACCGAATGAAACCCCGTGCACTTCGCGGAAAAACTCCGCATCTTTCGGGTTCGATGCCGGATTGCCCGCCTCGATAAAGTCAATGCCAAGGTCCGCGAGCGTCCGACAAACCGCTATTTTATCGCGCACGGAAAATGAAATGCCCTCGCCTTGCGCTCCGTCTCGAAGCGTGGAATCGAAAATAAGTATTTTCTCGTTGTTCAATAAGCCGTCCTCCGTAATTGCCTAAATAATTGCGTTTGCCTATAAATAATAACTGCCTAATATAAATGTGGCTGTCTATAAAAAGTAACTATCTTGTTATATGGTCTTTATAAATAGTTTCGCTAAATGGTTTATAAATAGTTTATAAATGGTCTTTCTCCGTTCGGCGATTCTATCGTGGCAAATTTGCCGTAAAGCGCGCGCTACTTTTCGTTCTTGACGAGTTCGCGCTCGTAAATCATGTTGTTGATCGCGGCAACGTAAGCCATGACCGCCGCATTGACGATATCTAGGCTGACCGCGTGGCCGTTGTAGACGTTCTCACCGGCACGAATCTTGACCGTGACCGCACCCTGAGCGTCCGTTCCGCCCGTAACCGAGTCGATAAGAAAATCGTCAAGCTCGAACTTTTCTCCGCCGACAAGCGTATTTATCGCCTTGTAGCTGGCGTCGATAGGACCGAACACGGACGACGTGACCGCCTCGCGTTTTTCTCCGTCGGGACATACAAGCCTTACCGCCGAAGTCGTCGTGATCGTGTTGCCGACGTTGACAACGAATCGATCGAGCCTATAACTCTCGGGCACTCCGCGGTTTTGCTTGTGCGCAAGTGCTTCGAGATCGAGGTCGGAAACGCTCTTTTGACGGTCCGCAAGTTTTTTGAATTCCTCGAAAATCTCGCCTATTGCGTCGTCTGAAACCGTAATGCCGAGCGTCTTTAACCTGTCGATCAACGCATGCTTGCCCGAGTGCTTGCCCAATACCATCTTGTTTTCCGTAAGCCCGACGGACTCGGGTGTCATGATCTCGTAAGTCTTTTTGTTCGCAAGCACACCGTGCTGGTGTATGCCCGATTCGTGCGCAAATGCATTCTCGCCCACGATCGCCTTGTTCGGCTGGACTTTTACGCCCGTGATCGACGTAAGAAGTCTGCTCGTTTTCGTTATCTCCGTGGTCTTAATGCCGGTATAAGCTCCAAAATAATCTCCGCGCGTGTACAGTGCCATGACCACTTCTTCGAGTGCGGTGTTGCCTGCCCTCTCGCCTATGCCGTTTATCGTGCATTCGACCTGTGTCGCGCCCGCGCGCACCGCCGCAAGACTGTTCGCCGTAGCCATGCCCAAATCGTTGTGACAATGCACCGAAACGTCGACTTTGTCAATGTTCTTTACGTGCGTAATAACGTAAGAAATCAGCTCCGCATAGTCCTCCGGCACCGCATAACCCACCGTGTCGGGAATGTTTACGGTAGTTGCGCCCGCATCGATTGCCGTCTCTATCACTCTACACAAGAAGTCCGGATCGCTCCGTGACGCATCCTCCGCCGAAAACTCAATGTCGTCGCACAGATTCTTCGCATAAGCCACTGCCGACTTTGCCCGCGCCAAAACTTCGTCACGAGTCATTTTCAGTTTGTACTGCATGTGCAGTTCGCTCGTCGCCAAAAACACGTGGATCCTAGGATGCACGGCATCTTTCACCGCGTCCCACGCCACGTCAATGTCCTTTTCGAGCGACCGAGCAAGCGATGCCACCGTCGCATTTTTCACCACACCCGCAATACTCTTGACCGCCTGAAAATCTCCCGGGGATGCGATCGCAAACCCCGCCTCGATTACGTCCACGCCGAGCATGTCGAGTTGCTCCGCCATGCGCAGTTTTTCGCCTATGTTCATACTGCACCCCGGTGACTGCTCGCCGTCTCGAAGCGTCGTATCGAATATCTTGATTCTTCGCGTTCTCTCGCTCATATCTGCTCCTGTTGTCTGTCTGTTTTTATGTGTATAAGGAATAATAAGGTTTGTTTGTGCCGTACGAGTAAAAACTGCCGTTTCGGCTAAATGATTTTATCCGCGCCATGTTGAGTGAAGCGAAACGAAATCGAAACATCTAGGCATTAGCCGTATTATAATATATGGTTTTACGCTCCGCTTCGTTCCGCTAGATCTCCAAGACTCCGCTACCGCTCCGTTCGAGATGACGGAAGGATTTTTTTCGGCTACCATACCGCCACGAGAAAGAGTGCCACGGCTACCATTACCGCATCGGTTGTCACACGATAACGTAACGGTTACAACGTTGCCGATATTACCGCCATGGAACAGTGCGCCACGATTACCATTACCACCACTGTTGTCACACGATAACGCCACGTCTACAACGTTGTCGACTTTGAAAGAGTTGCGAGGGCGCGACGCGTTAAGCGGACA
>CAVEYH010000090.1:0-4043 GCA_963620055.1 bacterium
TCAAGTCGGGTGACCCGCCAATCAACGTAGTCATTGTAGCTCCCATATTCCCAAGCGGCACTCGGTCAATATGACTTAAACCAAAAGTTGCAGTAATTGTTGTACCTTTGCCAATCGTACTGCTAAGCTCCAATTTGCCACCGGTTAACTCTGCGGCTTGTTTGAATAGCGGAATGCCTAAGCCCACTTTTCTAGTAGTGCGGGTTGTCGCAAAAGGATCGGTAACGCACGCAAGAAGCTCTTTACTCATTCCTTTTCCGTCATCGGCTACTTTTACTGTTAAAGTGTCTTTTACCGAATCGACATCAATAGAAATGTCTATATGTTTTGCCTCTGCGCGAATAGAATTATTCGCTATATCAAGAATATGTAACGCGATTTCAGTCATTATATTTAGACAAAATCTTGTCTACTTCATCTGGTGTTAAATTACCATAAACCTCATCGTTGACCGTAAGTACCGGCGCAAGCCCGCAGCAACCGATGCAACGAGTTGCATCAAGCGTGAACTTGTGGTCCGCCGTGGTTTCACCCGGAGAGATTCCAAGTCTGTCCTTGAATTTTTCAAGTATTTGTCCGGATCCTTTGACATAACATGCCGTTCCAAGGCAAATGCCTATTGTGTACTTTCCCTTCGGTTTTAGGTTAAATTGCGAATAAAAAGTTGCAATTCCATAAACCTCTTCAAGCGACACTCCAAAAGCTTTTCCGATACGTGACTGTACTTCGATAGGAAGATAGCCGTAAATGTCTTGTGCTCGCTGCATCGCTTTCATTACCGGACCCGGAACATTTTTCAATTCTTCTAATACTTGTTCGAATTGAGCGGATTGTTCCGGCGTGCCGATGATTTCTTTGCTCATACGTTGTTCTCTCCTTGTGTTGTAATTTTATCTTTGCCCTAACTTTTCGATCACCTTTTCAGGTGTTAGTTCGTCAAGTTCGAGAAAATTAACATGATCTTCGTTCACGTCTTCTAATCTGTGCGCATCCGAATCGTGAACAATTGTGTACTTTCTTTCAAGTTCTGCTACAAATTCATTTTTAGCGTTCTTACTTATTTCAACTATCGTAAAACCTAGTGTGTCATCAATATCACCAAGCATTTGTAGAATTCCGTGAGCTGGTCTGTCAACGTGTGCCGGGAATGCTATCCCTCCATACTTTTTTGCAAGTTTACCGGCTTCAGCAATGCTTATTGTAGTTGCATTGATAAGTAAATTCGGTTCTTCTCCACAAATCACATCATCTTCTCCGATGTAATACTGATGGCCGAAAACCTCAGGACGATTTTTTATCCTTACCATATGGGTAGCAACTTCGTTTGAACAAGCAACCGCCCGATCCGCCAACGGAAACAACAATACCACATGCACTTCTTCTGAAGTTTCAAGTTCAAGACCGGATAAGACTATAAGCCCGATCTTTTTCCCTTCCACTTCAGTCGCAAAACAATTTCCGGCCGAATTGTGATCTGTTATCGCTATCACATCCAACCCCGCCAACTTTGCCATGTTGACAATGTTGTATGGCGTCATATCGTCATCGGCGCACGGTGATAATGCAGTATGAATGTGAAAATCGCATCGATACTTCATTTTCCAAGCCTTAAGCATGCATCATATGCAGATAATGACGTGGTAAGAAGCGGTATCGCCTCTTCTTCACATTTATGCTTTAATTGAGGATCAGGTTTTACTCCCTCGCAGAGTACAATCACTCCCACTTCCGCAATCGTGGCTACCCCTGCGACATTTACATTGTTCATAATGGTTAGCCAAGCACATGACGGTGGAGCCTTTCCCATAACGCGGCTGAGAAAATCACCCACATAAACTCCGTTAATTTTACGATCGGCGACAACTTCAATGGCCGCATCAAGTTTAATCGCCATCTCGTTTACCGTCATCATAAGCCTCCGTATACCTGCACTTTACATCCAGCCCTCTCACAACATCTTCAGCAAACGCCATGCAACTAGGCGCTCCGCAACTGCCACAGTTTATCCCGGGTAATTTCGCATAAATACTCTTTACTCTCAGCATTTTTCTCATCGCAACTAACATATTGTCATCGAGCTTGAAAACGTTGTTACACATATAAGGTTCTTTGCGCTTGTATGCCAAATAATCTTCAACAATCACACTTTCATCGTTCATTCCGTCACAAAGATTCCTAAGCCTAGTCGCTGCCAAAAAAGGGCTTTCAATATTCATCGTTCCACCGACACAACCAAGTGTGCACGCATTAAGTTCCGCAAAGTCTACTCCACTCAGCTTTCCTCTTTCTATGTCACCTAGCACTGAAATTACATTTTCCATTCCGTCGGCCGATAAATAATTACTAGATTTGAGTCCTTTCGCCTCTCCGCTTGATGTACCCCAACCGACTCCTGACAAACCGGCTTCGGCAAGGCTTTCAACTTCGTATAGCCTTAATTTGTTTAACTCGTTAAGAAGTGGAAAATAGATATCTTTTACGGATAAAACTCCGTCCACTTTGGCGTTGATGCTATTCTTAAGCCCAATCACGTTTGCCGCACATTGCGTAATTACAAATACTCCTATATCCGAATCTTGCAATCCTGTTTCCATTTGCGCTTTTGCTCTAGCCATATTTGCAGCAACTTCTTCAGGCTGTTGTATGGGTGACAAATTGTCTATAAGATGTTCAAAACGCATTGTTATGAGACTTACCACGGCAGGACAAGCCGAACTTATCACAGGTTTTCTTTGTGCATGTTTTGTCTTCAAGTAAAGCTCAGTAGCGGCAGAAACATACTCGGCCCCTTTCGCGCCTTCCGTAACATCATTAAAGCCAAGTCTTTTTAATGCTGTAAGGACATAGTTCGTGTCATATATATTTTTGAATTGAACATACAACGACGGACTGGGTACTGCCACTCTATATTTATACTTTTGTATTATATCGAGCGGATCATAAAACTCCTTTTTTGCATGATTTGGACAAACCCGCACGCATTCTCCGCAACCTATGCACCGCTCATACATTATTGCAGCTTTTCCGCCACGCACACGGATAGCTTCGGTCGGGCATCGCTTCATGCAATTAACACAACCATTACATCTCTCACTATCCAAATATACGGGTTTCATTTCCGTGCTCATCTTTTCTCCAGTGAATTTGATATTTTTTTATCGATTACGATATAAAAAAATCCAAAGTAACCTTTGTTCCTCTCCCGATCTCACTCTTTATATCTATGCTATCGGAATATTTTTTCATGTTTGGAAGCCCCATGCCTGCACCGAAACCAAGCTCACGGATTTCATCGGTCGCAGTCGAAAAACCTTCCTGCATTGCTTTTGCAATATCATCTATTCCTTTCCCGGTATCGGACAAAACAACAACAATTTTATCTTCGTAAATATTCACGTCGGCGACACCGCCATCGGCGTGAATTACCATATTGATTTCGCCCTCGTACATGGCAATGGACACTTTACGTATAACATCGGCAGGAATGCCTATATTTTTTAGTGTCCGTCTTACGTCTTCAGTCGCGTGTCCGCAAGAAACAAAATCATCTCCCGCAACATCATAATGAAGCTTTACAAGTTCGCTCATATCGGCTTACCGGCTTCAAGTCCGGCTTTGTAGAGTTTACCGCATGCAAGGTACATTCGCTCTTGTGTTGCAAGGAGAATTATGTTCTTTTCCCTAGCAAGTTTTATGATCGATTCATCAGGCCGCTTTCCACGAACAAAAGCAACACAACACATATCCATCATTTCCGCCGTTCTTACGACTTGCGGATTTACAAGACCGGTTAAAAGCATGCCCTGATCCTTCACATAGGCAAGCACGTCACTCATCATATCCGATCCACATGCGGAATGGATCTGTACATCGTCTGCGATATCTTCGCAACATAAGATTTCGGCGTTTAGAATTCCGGCGATCTCTTTGACGGTCATAATCCCCTCTCCTTTTATAAGCATTATAAATATTGTAACATAAATTATTGCATATTTCAACTGTTTGAAACCGCTTAAAAAAAGTTTTTATCTTTTCATCTATTA
>CAVEYH010000091.1:0-3990 GCA_963620055.1 bacterium
ATATCGAACAAGGCTATTTTTGCACACGCCGTAATACCAAATTATTTAGCATTTTTAATATTTGATTTGAGTTTAGTCAATATTTTTTCAACATCTGTTGTGACTTCTGCAAGTGCTCCTTTTTCGAATGGTGAGCGCAATCCCGCCAGCTTGACAAGTTTTCCAAAAGGATAAAGCCCGCCACGCTTACAATGATCAAGATAACGTTTTAATGCTTCGTCGTAATTCTTTTGCGAAAGCGCCAAAAATTCAAGTGCAATTACTTGAGCCAAGCAATAATCTATATAATAAAACGGTGTCTCGTAAATATGCATTTGATACTGCCAGCGAGTTCCTTGTTCTAAGTAAGGAATACCGTCAAATGACAAATATGGTCTGTACTTCTTTTCAAGGTCAAGATATGCCGCATCGCGTTCTGCCGGTGTCATATCGGGATTCTCGTATACAATGTGTTGAAACTCATCAACAATCACTCCATAAGGAATAAACGACAGTGAGTCGGATAAATGCTTATATTTGTACTCGTCGGCGTTGTGGAAAAATTTATCCATAAACTTCCAAGCAAGAAATTCCATGCTCATACTATGAGTTTCTGCCGTTTCGCTTGATCCAATTCCGACTGATCTATCTTCTCTATTCATAGCAAAATCAAATGCAATCGTGTGACCAAACTCATGAGTCACGACATCGACATCACCGGACGAACCGTTAAAATTGGCAAGTATGAATGCTTGCTTGAAACAATCAAATGTCGTAGCATAACCACCACCCCATTTGCCGTCACGGGCAGTAGTATCAAAAGCTTCAGTAGCTAACATTTTGTCAAAGAACTTACCCGTAAAATCATTCATTTCATGATACATTTCTTTTGCGGCAAGGAGTATTTCTTCACCACTTGGGTAAGGCTTGGGCATTCTGCAATCGGTAACGCCATCATCATAGAACTTAAAATCGTTGATACCAAGATTAGCTGCGATTTGTTTTTTTAATTTTACAACAATAGGAACTATATCATTTAGCACATTTTGACGGAAAGATTTTACCATTTCTTCGTTATAATCAATTCGGCCCATACGTGCATAGCCAACTTCTATAAAATTTTTGTATCCAAGATCCTTAGCAATGCGAGTACGCACTTTAACAAGACGATCATAAATGTCATCGAGTTGTGCCTTATGTGTTCCTAATGCCACGCCAATAGCTTCACAAGCAGCTTTTCTAACTTCTCTATCCCCATCATCCATAAAGCCACGAACGTAACTCAAAGGTTTTTTCTCACCGCACCACTCAACTTCGATTGTAGACATAAGCATAGAATACTCGGTAACAATAGCGTTCTCTTCTTGCTCGTTTCTAACTATTTTTTCATTATGTGATCGTCTAGCACACTCGAGATTCTTGAAAAAAGTCTCTGGAAAACGCAACTCTAGTTCTGCACGAAATGGACTATCAAGCATTAAGTTACCAATCTCTGTAGAAATCGATGCTGCAATAGGTCCTACTTCATCATAATAATTTTGCTCACCAATATAAAATTCATCTTTTGTATTAAGCGTATAGCGTGTATAAGCAAGGGACGCAAACGTCCCATATTTTTCTTCCTCTGCTAGATACTTCCTATAAGCATTTTCTACAGCTTCAGCATTATTCGCTACAGCAAACGAATTCTTAAATTCATCGGCGGCGGATTTGAGATTTGCTATTTCATAACGACTGTACGGCAAATCTTTACACTTTAGTATTTTACTCATATATACTCTCCTTTAATTTTTTAACCATGTTTTTTACAGCGTGATACCGATATTAAAACTGCAGACAGTAATATATAGAATCACTCATTCAGCATATTTAATATCAATTATGATATCGCTTGCAAGTACACTTGTAACTGACGCAAGTCTTTTTGAAGCACGTTCACCTGCAAGTCCAAAATGAAAACAAGCAGCTTTTACCGCACTCAATGGAGATAAAACACAAGCCATAGCGGCAACCATTCCGGCTAAAACATCACCGCTACCACCTTTTGCAAGTGACGGCGTTCCTGTGATATTGAAATACACTTCATTACCGTCTGTTATAACCGTCGTAGCTGATTTTACTGCAACAACTACACCATAATGACTGGCAAAATTTTTAATAACCTCAATGCTCGGTTTTTCTATGTCAAATACCGGACATAAACGTTTAAATTCAGCTACATGAGGAGTTAAAATTATTTTGCATTTTTTACTAAGTAGCATATCGGGATTTGTTGCTAACGCATTCAATCCGTCAGCATCTATAACAAGTGTACCTGAAAAGTTTCCAATTAACCATGCAATAATTTTGCTAATTTCACCGTTTCGTCCCATCCCTGGCCCCACTACCACGGAATCTGCTCCGTTTGTGGCATGTCTTAGCGAATCAGCATTAAAATAAATTTTTCCACTTTGAGACGGTAAAAAATAAAGCATTTCTTCGGTAACACGTGCCTGGTAAGCTGATTTTTCAGAATCCGGAACACATAAAGTTACCAAACCTGCACCTGAACGTAAAGCAGCAACCGCAGACTCAAAGCACATTAATGGTGCGCCCGGCATCGTTTCACTTCCTCCTATCACACGCACCTTACCATAATTTCCTTTATGAGATATCGGCAATCTTTTGGGCAACATCGCATCCGCACTAGAAAGTATATTCCCAATAGGTTTAGATTTCAACCCGATATCGGCAACAATAACATCTCCGACGTAATTTCTACCCATACCTAAAATAAGTCCAGCTTTCAAATCTATAAATGTTACTGTAAGATTAGCCATCACACATGGAGTATATGCACAACCATTATCGGCGACAAGTCCGCTTGGAATATCGGCCGAGATTATAAATGAACCAGAGTTGTTTATTTCGTTAATTGCGCGCGCATATTCTTCAATGGGTGCACGATTAAGTCCTATACCAAATATGCAATCAATGGCAACGGCGTATACCCCACATTCAATTGAATCAACAATTTTAATGCCATTGTCTTTTAATTTCTGAAATTTAGCTTTGTTCGTAGCATTCCTATAGGATCCTACCGGCATAATAACCACAGAATATCCGCACGAATATAATTTCTCTGCAGATTCCAAACCGTCAGCCCCATTATTGCCACCGCCAATTGCAAAAATTATTTTATCACTTTTGCGCGCATGCATTTTAATTACTTTAGTAAGCTCATGAGCCGCTCTATCTATAAGCTCATCTTCCGTGACACCACTTGCTATAATTGCATGCTCAGAATCACGTATCGCGGAGCTAAGCAAAACGTAATGTCCATAAAGTTGTTCATTCACTTTTCTGCCTCCAAAACACATACAGCAATTGCATTATCACCATCGTGTGAAATTGATACAAGTGGGATCATCCCTTTTGCAAAAACAGCGGCATCACCATAAAGCATTACCTTCGGTGAACCGTTTGATGCATGTATAATCTCGATATCATGAAAATTAAATTCAGTTATTCCAACGCCAAACGCTTTAACAATCGCTTCTTTTGCCGCATAAATACCCGCAAATGATTTTGCTTGATTTGCTTTTTTAATGCAGTATTCACGCTCATTAACAGTAAAGACTCGTTCAATAAAGTGTTCATTTCCTATTGAACGAGATATCTTTGATATAAGACAAATATCTATTCCTATCATGACGTCTCCATAAAATATAAACTTTAATCAAAATCACCATCAGCACTATCAAATAAGCTATATTCTTCTTCAACTCGATCTAGTGCCACTGAAATGTCATCACCACAAAAACCGCGAGTATATAAATATGTCTTCAATTTATACATATCAAAATTCGAATGTGTACGAATATACCGTTCGGCAACTACGAAAGCTGCTTCTTCCTGTCCGTCAATTTCTTCAATTGCTGTTTCAATAGCATGTGATTCCGCACCAAGTTTTTTCAAATCTAACCGAATTTTATTTACTCCGTTTCTATGTTTGTATGCTGAAATATATTC
>CAVEYH010000092.1:0-3910 GCA_963620055.1 bacterium
AATTTCATGACAAAATGCGACTGCTTCAAATCCCTCGACTTTATACACATAACAATCGCCATGACGATCACATGCTTCAACTACAATTTTTTTAGGACGAACAACCGTTTCTTGACGACCAGGGATACTCAGACAGCCCTCCGATCCTCGTTGAGTACCGCTAGTTTTTTTAATAATCGGATTTACAAGCTCATAAACAGTCTTACCATCTGTACAAACAACACAAACTCGTTTTATTATACCGACTTGCGGAGCCGCAATACCTACGCCGTTTGCTGCAAACATAGTTTCTGTCATATCATCGATAAGTATACCTAAACGATCGTCGAACGTAGTTACTTCACGACATTTTTCTCTAAGTACTGATTCACCTATTTTTACGATGTTGCGAATAGCCATTATATTTCTCCTTAAGTTCGATGCTAACTTAAATTATTAGGGTTTATTTCTACAAATATACTAACTTTCGGTATAGTATGTGCATCAACTATATTATATACTTTTTCTATCAGGTTGTCAAAGCTGTCGGTTATACGCATTAAAATTTGCACACGGAATTTGTTTTGAATTCGCTTTACAGGCGATTTCATTGCGGCAAAATACGCAAAACTCTTTGAATTTTCCTTTGTGAGGACACTAATATCTTCAAAAATGCCCTTTAATGTTGTCGAACACAATTCTTCGTTTTCACCGGATACAAGTACTCTGACAATCTTTGAAAACGGAGGATATTTGGTGATTTCACGCAAATTAGCTTCTTTTTCATAAAAACCACGATAATCATTTTTTACCGCTAGTTTGTACACATAATGATTCGGCGTATATGTCTGTAGGATCACCTTACCCGGCTTTAGATCACGCCCCGCCCGTCCCGCAACTTGTGTAATAAGCTGATATGTACGTTCGGAAGCTCGATAATCTGAAAAATGCAAGCTCATGTCGGCATCAACAATGCCAACCAATGTGACATCGGGAAAATCATGTCCTTTGGCAATCATTTGTGTGCCAACCAAAATACTTGCTTTTTTTGATCCAAATTCACCTAGTATGCGTGCGTGTGAATCTTTATTCTGTGTGGTATCGTTATCCATGCGAAGTATTTTTTTGTCCGGAAAAAGTTCAGATAATTGTTCAACAATCGCTTGTGTGCCGATATATCCGCGTCTTATACTTGTAGAATGGCATACAGGGCACTCTGTAAGCACCGCATAGCGATTGCCACAATAATGACATTTCAATACATTTTCGTCCTTATGATATACTAGGGATATATCACATTGTTCACACTTCGCAACGTAGCCGCAACTTCTACACATCATATATGAAGAATACCCGCGACGATTTATAAATATAATCGCTTGTTCATTCTTCGACATACATTCTTTCAACTCGCTAAGCAAAAGCCTAGAAAACATACCATTGTTGCCATCATACACTTCTTTGCACATGTTGACGATTTCTATTGCCGGAAGTTGCCTTTTATTAACTCTTTCCGGTAATTCTAGCAGCTTATACTCACCGACATTTGCTTTATAATATGATTCTATCGATGGCGTAGCGCTGCCAAGTACAAGCGAACATTCGTTATACTTTGCACGAAAAGCCGCAACCTCGTGTGTAACATATCGCGGATTCGATTCGGAAACATAGCTCGAGTCATGTTCTTCATCAATAATAATTAACCCTAAATTTTTAAGTGGTGCAAATATCGCACTCCTAGCGCCTACAGCAACTTTAGCTCTGCCACTAAGTAATCTGCGCCATTCATCAAACCGCTCACCTACCGACAAGCCACTGTGAAGAAGCGCAACCTCATCTCCAAAACGTGAACGAAACGATCGCAAAACTTGCGGTGTAAGCGAAATCTCCGGAACAAGCATAATTGCTGTTTTTCCAGCTTGGAGTACATCACTGATTGCATGCATATACACTTCGGTCTTTCCGCTTCCGGTAACGCCGTGCAAAAGATAAATTCCCTTATCACCATGATTTATATTCTCCACGACAGTACTTTGTGCAGGAGTTAATGTTACTTCTTTTTTCTTTTCGTTATCAATTCCGACATATGGTGTACGAAGCGATTCTTCTTCTTCCAATATTACGATGCCACGAGCTACTAAATTCCTAAGAGCCGCAGCCGAAAACCCCTTGTTAAGTTCGGTTACACTTACTCTACCACTCTCACTAAGGTATGCAAACAGATCATGTTGCGCCGATGCCGAAGGGCGAATAAATTGCGCTTCGTCTCGACCTATATATTCGTCAGCAATTCGAGCATATTTTACAACAAGTTCTTTTACTCTACCGCCACGCATTTGAGCCGGAATAAACAATCTTAAAACATCGACCTTACGAAGATGATATCGTGTAGTCATATAATTCATGAGCGCAAGCATTTCTTCTGAAATTACAGCATATTCGTCAAGCTTTTTCGTTATCGATTTGAGTTCGTGGCAACTACTTGATTCCTTCACTCCGACAACATAACCTTCAACCGTCATTCTGCCAAAGGGCACAAGTGCACGAAAACCCGCCCGAATATCAGGCGAGCCATCTAGCGAATAATCGAAAACCTTATCGACCTCCGATGTGCTTATGTCAACTATTACTTCCGCAACCATCTACAAATTAATTATCCTATCAAGTAAAATATCCGCAATAACAGTTTTTTCCATAATAGGAAGTTCTTCTTTTGTGCTTTTAGTAAAAATCGTCACAATATTTGTATTAGAATTAAAACCGGCACCGGACTTTGTTACATCATTTAGAACAACCATATCGGCATTTTTCTTATTCATCTTTTCACGAGCATTCG
The DNA here is from genome assembly GCA_963620055.1 of bacterium. Classification (GTDB taxonomy): domain Bacteria; phylum Bacillota; class Clostridia; order Christensenellales; family Pumilibacteraceae; genus UBA10677. The sequence goes on from CAVEYH010000092.1 coordinate 2,816, forward strand.
ACTCACAATTATCTGTTTCGGCACTAAATATAATAAGCTTTTTATCACATTTAACTTTACCGACAGCAGCGGCAATGTCAAAATTCTTCTTTAATTTAAGTGTAAGTGATTCACTCTTTATCTTAGTTTTAGAATAAGATTCTACAGAATAATCCGACGGCGCGGCGGCTTTAATTATAATATCCGACTTAGGTAACACGCTCATAACGGCATCATACATTTCGGCCGTTGTTGTCACATTAATTCTTTCAATTCCGTTTGGTACGGGAACAGAAATATTACCAGCTACAAGAATTACCTTCGCACCTCTACGTAAAGCTTTCTCGGCGATAGCAACACCCATTTTCCCACTCGAACGATTAGTAATAAACCGTACAGGATCAATAGGTTCACTCGTGCCTCCGGCGGTCACCAACACGGTTTTGCCGTCATAATCTTGTTTTGGGGCAAGAATACCGGTTATAAACGACACAATTTCATCCGGTTCGGCAAGTCTCCCCTTACCTTCGTCGCCACATGCAAGATGCCCAAACCCGCTTTCAACAAATAACACACCACGAGAACGCAAAATTTTCTCATTGGTTTTATATGCTGCACTTGTAAGCATATTGGTATTCATTGCCGGTGCAAGAACAATCGGGCACTTCATTGCCATTGCAGTAGTAGACATAAAATCATCGGCTATTCCGCATGCAAGTTTTCCCGCAAAATCTGCCGTACATGGCGCAACCAAAAATAAATCGGCTTTTTTAGCAAGTGAAATATGCTCAACTTCCCACTCAAAATCGCGATCAAACGTATCAACAATAACTCGATTCCCGGATAAAGTCTCATAGGTAAGCGGACGTACAAATTCGGTTGCATTTTTCGTCATTACGACATATACATTTACACCTAATTTTTTCAACGAAGAAACAACGTAGCACACCTTATATGCTGCGATTCCTCCGGTAACGCCTATTACTATGTTTCTACCGCTAAGATTCACAAACTAGTCCTCTACGCGAGTCTCCACTCTGCTATCATAGATTTCTTTTGCGGCATACGTCACAGGATTGATTTTTGTCGCATCAAGCATATCGCTACGCTTGTCGA
>CAVEYH010000093.1:0-676 GCA_963620055.1 bacterium
ATTGTAGACAGCGGAGAAAATTATATTATCTTAGAAAATAATGGAATAGGCTATGAACTCACCGTCACCGGAAACACGCTAAATAAAGTATTAGAAATTAGTGATAATGTAAAAGTTTACTGCTATTTAAACGTAAAAGAAGACGGAATAAACTTGTTTGGATTTTCTTCCAAACAAGAAAAAAATATGTTTCTAAAGCTTATTTCCGTCAGCGGTGTAGGTCCAAAACTTGCGATTATGATACTCAGCGGTATGACTGCTGAACAATTTGCTACAGCTGTTGTAAAATCTGATGTAAAATCGCTGTCAAAAATTAAAGGCGTGGGTAAAAAAACTGCTGAACGTATTGCACTAGAATTACGTGATATTGTTAGCAAAACTTATGATGCTACGATTGAAACAAATGTCGCAATTCAGAAAAATCAGGCCATAACAGCAAATGAAGATGCCGTGCTTGCACTTATGACATTAGGATATACTAAGCAGGTAGCAGAAGCTGCCGTCTTAAGAGTTCAAAAAGATGGCATGAAGCTCGAAGATATTGTTTATTCTGCAATAAAAAACGCTTAGGAGAATGTTGATGGAAGACGAACGATTTATATCTAGTTCAATAAATTCATTCGATGAAGAAGTAGAAACTTCATTGAGACCTAAGAATTTTGACGACTATATTGGG
>CAVEYH010000093.1:686-3905 GCA_963620055.1 bacterium
CACTTGATCATGTTCTTTTATACGGTCCTCCCGGATTAGGGAAAACAACACTTTCGCATATTATCGCAAATGAACTAGGTGTTTCACTTAAAATTACAAGTGGTCCAGCAATCGAGCATGCCGGTGATCTTGTATCTATTCTTTCTAATCTTGAAGAAAATGATGTCCTATTCGTGGATGAAATTCATGCACTAAATCGTGCTGTTGAGGAAAAATTATACTCAGCAATGGAAGACTATGCGTTTGATATCGTTCTAGGAAAGGGACCTGGTGCAAGAACGATGCGTATGAATCTTAACAAATTTACTCTAGTTGGCGCAACTACAAGAGTTGGCATGTTAACAGGTCCATTCCGAGATCGTTTTGGTGTTATATGCAGACTTGAAATGTATTCTCCCGAAGATCTTGCTATTATAATTAATCGTTCGGCTAAAATACTTAATATTGGAATTAATCCAGATGCTGCCTTAGAACTTGCCAAACGTTCAAGAGGTACGCCACGTATTGCAAACAGATTACTCAAGCGAACAAGGGATTTTGCAGAAGTTATTGGCAGTGGCTTAATAGAAATTGATATTGTAAAGAAAGCCCTTGAATTTCTTGAAATTGACGAACAAGGACTTGATTTAATAGACCGAAGAATGTTAACTGCTATGATTATGAAATTTAACGGCGGACCGGTAGGGCTTGATACAATCGCTGCGGCTATAAATGAAGATGCCGGAACAATTGAAGATGTAGTTGAACCGTATCTATTGCAACTTGGCTTTATCGCTCGAACACCACGTGGTAGAGTTTGTTTAAAAGGTGCATATGAACATCTTGGTTTACCGTATGCAGAGACAAAATCAAGACAAATAAGTATATTTGAAACGCTTTCCGAGGAATAAACATTATGAATAAAAGTGATTTCTACTACGATCTTCCCACGGAACTGATCGCGCAAACACCTATTGAACCAAGAGATTTTTCTAGACTGCTCGTATATAATCGCACAAATAATTTGATGGAGCATAAACATTTTTATGATCTTCCAAACTATTTACAAAAAAGTGACGTGCTAGTAATTAATAATACGCGTGTTTTGCCGGCAAGAATTTATGGAAAAAAGTCTGATACCGGTGCAAAAGTCGAATTTTTACTCCATAAGCGCATTAACTTAACCGAGTGGGAAGTTTTAGTAAAGCCGGCTAAAAAAGCAACTGTCGGAACAAAATTTGATTTTTCAGAAAATCTTAGTGCTGAAGTCATTGAGTATGAGGGGGAAGGATTAAGAATAGTCCGCTTTACATTTGATGGCGTGTTTGAAGATGTTCTATCAAAGATTGGCGAAATGCCTATTCCGCCATATATCCACGAAAAATTAAAAGAGCAAGAACGTTATCAAACTGTATATGCAAAAGAAAACGGTTCTAGTGCCGCGCCAACTGCCGGACTTCATTTTACACCTGAACTTCTTGATAAAATTCGTTCAATGGGCGTAGAAATCGTTGAGGTTCTTCTTCATGTTGGTCTTGGAACATTTCGTCCCGTAAAAACTGAGAACATAACTGATCACAAGATGCATAGTGAATACTATTGCGTTTCCGAGCAAGCTGCGAATTCAATTAACCGCGCAAAATCAGAAGGCCGCCGAATAATTGCTGTCGGTACTACGTCTATCAGAGTACTTGAAAGTGCATTTAGAAATGGCAAATTACATGCCGAAAGTGGCGAAACAAGCATTTTCATATATCCACCGTATAAATATAAAGCCGTGGATGCTCTTATAACAAATTTTCATTTGCCTGAATCCACACTGATTATGCTTGTGTCGGCATTTATGGGCAGAGAAAACACATTAAACATGTATAAAACTGCAGTTGCTGAAAAATATAGATTTTTCAGTTTTGGCGATGCTTGCTTCATTATGGGTAAGTCAACATATGATGAAGTAAAAAACTAAATAAGGATTTTTCTAATGAGTGAATTTAGTTATAAAATCATCCACGTGTGCAAACAATCAGGTGCTAGAGTTGGTGAGCTTACGACACCACATGGCGTCATTCAAACACCTATATTTATGCCGGTTGGAACACAGGCCACTGTAAAAACTTTAACTCCGGCAGAACTTAATGATGCTGGTGCACAAATAATTCTTTCTAACACATATCATCTATATATGCGTCCCGGACATAAACTTATTGAAAATGCCGGGGGATTACATAAATTTATGTCTTGGAATAAGCCGATTCTAACCGATAGTGGTGGATTCCAAGTTTTTTCACTTGCAAAAATTAGAAACATAACTAGCGATGGCGTAACATTTAATTCGCATATTGATGGGAGCAAACACCTAATTACACCTGAAAAATCAATGGAAATCCAAAATTCACTTGGATCCGATATCATAATGGCTTTTGACGTTTGCAGTTCTTATGGCGTAAATCATGAACAGGCTGAAAATGCAATGAAAACTACGCTTAATTGGCTAGTTCGTTGTAAAAAATACCACAAGCGAAAAGTACAAATGCTTTTTCCGATAGTTCAAGGTAATATGTTTGATGACCTTAGATTAAAATCATTGCAAGAAACTATTCCATATGCTGAATGTGGATTAGCAATTGGTGGACTTTCAGTCGGAGAGCCAAAGGAAACCATGTATTCAATCATGGATAAAATGCAACCGTTTTACCCTGAAAATATGCCACGTTATCTAATGGGTGTAGGTAGCCCGGATTGTCTTATTGAAGGTGTCTTGCGTGGTATTGATATGTTTGATTGTGTGCTTCCGACACGAATCGCAAGAAACGGCACCGCATTTACATCTGAAGGTAAAATTGTGGTTCGCAATGGTAAGTATAAAGAAGATTTTACACCTTTAGATCAAAATTGCGATTGTTATTGTTGCAAGAATTATACAAAAGCATATCTTCGCCATCTTGTAAATGTAAATGAAATTCTAGGTGGCAGAATGCTGAGTCTTCACAATATAACATACCTAATTAACCTTATGAAACGCATTCGTGAAGCGATAATGGAAGATCGATATCTTGATTTTGTTAATGATTTTCGCAAAAGTCTCGAATATAAAAACATGTAGCCTCGTTTTTATAAATTATTATTTGAAAATCGCATTAAATCGCTTGCTATAATGTTGAAAAGCGTGATATAATGTTTAAGTTGACTTGCGTGGTCCGCTATAAACAGACGATTTATAAGAACACGTTTATAAATAGG
>CAVEYH010000094.1:0-3896 GCA_963620055.1 bacterium
GTATAACGTGACAGCGAATCCATATTTTCGACAGGCACATAGAGTTTGTCGTTGTCTTGATAAATTACGAGCAAATAGTCTCGTCTTATGCCACCGACGTCGAGTTTTACCACGCCGTCAAATCTGCCTACGCCATGCAGTTCGTGTACGACATAATCGCCGGGTTTGGGCTGATTAAATACGTTGGATTTCCCGCGCTTGACCGCTTTTTTCTTGGTTTGAAGTCTTAAATTATCTGTGCCGACTACAACAATTTTTAAGTCGTGGAATGCCGCTCCCGACAGCGTGTTTTCCTTAATTATTCGCACTCCGTCGTCACCGTAACCGTCTGCGTGCGGAACATGCGATTCGTTCAAGAATTCGACAAGCGACGCGTAAAGTCCGTCGTCCGGTGCGCACAGGTAAACCGTATAATCTCGGCTTAACCAGTTTTTCACGTTGGAAGCAAGTAGTCTAAAATCGCGGTGGTATGCCGGTGTCTCCGTGGTTCGAAACGAAAATACGACATTCGGTTTGAATATTCTGTTTGCGTTGTTTATGTTTTGAAAAGCAAGTTTGCGACCGCTAAAATTTAGCGCAGCCGTATACGGAATCACTCCGTACTCGGTAAACGGCAAAGTTTCACCGCGACTAAGTAGCGATGCAAAACGGTTCCTATGCTCTTCTAAATGCACGTTTGCATTGTCAACAATCTGTTTTACTTCATCAAAAATTACACCGCTTGCACCGGAAAACTCAAAAAAACCAACCGTTTCTGTGAGTGGTAACAAGTAGCCTAGCGCCACTCCGTGATCGCCTGCGCTTACTCTTGCCGTGATCGTGCCTATTAGGTCACGAGCTTTTGTTGCACTGTCGGGCGCAAGTTTCATTGTATTTTCATATTCGGCTAAACGCTCGACTATCAATTTTTCTTCTTCGTCACTCGCAAAAAATTCGGTTGCCGGAGTGATTTCATACATGTCGGTATATTCTTTTGACAGTTGGTTCTCTTCGTCGAATCGCCGAATATCTTCCACTTCGTCACCGAAAAATTCGATACGCGCGGGAAGCGGTTCGCCCACCGACCACACGTCCAAAATATCACCGCGAACGGCAAAAGTGCCAGCATCGGCTATTTGGGTTTCGCGCTTGTACCCTGCTCCTATAAGTAGTACGGTGATTGCGCCGAGATCGTATTCCTTACCTTTTTCTATTTTTATACAAGCCGAGTGGAATCTGCTCGGAAGCGGAAACGGTTGCATTGCCGCTTCTACCGGACAAATGACGTATTTTGCTTTGCCGGTCGCTATCGCCGCCAAAGTCTTAAGCCGCGCGGTAATGTTCTCACCGGACAGCGCATCTCTGTACGACAGCGCATCGTCACGAGCAGGAAGTAAATACACTCCGTCCGTGAGCTTATTTAAGCTCTCGTAAAACGCGCGTGCGAGATAGAAATCACCCGTTATCACTGCCGTAACACCGCTTTCACCCGACGTGCGAACGTACTCACCCGAGAGCGCCGTGACTGCCGATTTTGCAAAAGCGCACATGCCAAAAGCCGAAACAGATTTTCCGTCCCGGTATGCTTCGGCAGTTTTTACCGCGGGGCCAAGCCCGCTATTGAAAATTTTCGTTACGTCAAGCACGGTTTATATTGGCTTTTATGCGTGCGTTTCGCCGTCGATTAGTTTGATCACTTCGTCGGCGGCAATCGAAAATGCATCAAAGAACATTTGCCTTTCGGCTTTCGGCACGTCCGACAAAACATAGTCGGCAATCGGCACATGTTCGGGAACGGGGCCTATGCCTATTCTCACACGAGGGAATTCAATCGTACCGATCTTTTCGATGATGTTGCGCATGCCGTTATGTGTGCCTCCGCTACCCTTTAGGCGCACACGAACATTGCCTTTCGGAATGTCCACATCGTCAAACAGAACGATGAGATCTTTCGGTTCAACCTTGTATTTCGCGAGTAGCTGTTTTACCGCCACACCGGAAAGATTCATATATGTGAGTGGTTTTGCGAGCAGAATTTTTTCTCCGTTTCGATAGCCTACAGCTATCAAAGTGTCACACTCCCGACGGTCAAATTTAAGTCCGAGTTTGTCGGCAAGACATTCGACGGAAAGAAAACCCATATTGTGAAAAGTGTATGCGTACTTGTCACCGAAGTTGCCTAAACCAACTACTATTTTCATTATTTCTTGCTTGCGTCGTTGAATTCGTTAAGACGTTTTACCATATCGTCAACGTTTACGCCGTGAACTTCCGCTGCCTGCACAACGGTTTCTCCGCGTGCTATTGCGCATCCTACGCAATGCATGCCGAATTCCATGAATACCGGTGCGATATCCGGATTGATCTGCAATACTTCGTAAATGGTCATGTCTTTTGTGATTTCGTTCATAATTGCCTCCAAGCCCGTCTCTATAGTCGGGCAAATTTATTACGGCTATATTATATAAAGCACTCCGTTTTTTGTCAACCTTTTTAATGGCGTTATCCTGCCACAGTGTGCTGTCAATAAAAATCCGTAGCAATAAAAAGATCCGTAGCGACGTATATATCACTACGGATCATAATCATTTTTAATCGTTGATTGTTTTCTCTGAATTCAGCCACTTCGGTGTTACTTGAAGTATCTGTCTAAAAGCCCCTTAAAACCTGCACCGTGGCGCGCCTCGTCCTTTGCCATCTCGTGCACGGTATCGTGAATGGCATCATAGCCTAATTCTTTGGCACGTTTTGCAAGGTCGAGTTTTCCCTTGCATGCGCCACCCTCTGCCATGTAGCGAAGTTCGAGATTTTTCTTCGTGGAATCTGTGACAACCTCACCGAGAAGCTCGGCAAACTTGGCTGCGTGTTCTGCCTCTTCGTAAGCGTAACGTTTGTAAGCCTCAGCAATCTCCGGATAACCCTCGCGTTCGGCAACTCTTGCCATGGCTAAATACATACCGACTTCCGAACATTCGCCGGTAAAGTTCTCTCTTAAACTCTGCATGACTTCCTTGTCTTCGACTTTGCCGTCACCTACGCGGTGCTCGCAAGCCCATTTTGTTGCATTATCTTCAATCGGCTCGAACTTCGTCGCTCCGCACTGCGGGCAACGGGTAACGCCGTCTTCTACTACGCAACCGCAAACCAAACATCTTTTCATAACTTTTAATCCTCCGTAATTTTTATATTTACGAAACGCCCCTTTCCTATTCGGCGTTTTTTTTCGTCTCTTTTAGTCGTTTTTCGCACAATCGGGACAAAGTCCGTACAGTATCGACTTTTCTTGTTCCACGCGATAGCCGAGCTTTTCAACCATTTCCGCAAGCGGTGATCCGATAAACAGATCACTTATACACCCACACTTGCGACACACAAAATGAGCATGATCGGACACGTCAGCATCGTAATGAACACTACCGAGCGACGTCTCAAGCGTCACAACCTTGCCTTCGACGACAAGCGCATGTAAATTTCTGTAAACCGTCGCCATTCCTACCCCGGGAAGCTTGTCTTTGACCATGGTAAGAATAGTCTCCACGTCGGGATGCGCCGTCGTGCTCTTTAACGTCTCGTAGATAACTTCGTGCTGAATCGAACCGTGACGTTTATTGCCGAGTTGTTCGTTGTTCTCTATCATTGTGCTTTCGATACCTCAAATTGTTTTTTAATAATGTTTGTTCTATGGGACACATTTTATTGTTTTTATGTGATAACGATTATCATTATCACTATTATAATAATATGGATTGTAGATTTTGTCAAGAGTTTTTGAAAAAATTTTTTGAATTTATTTGTGATTTATTTTCGACTATTCGTTTGTAATTTCCGTGAGATTATTAGTCCATTATAAATTGGCAACTAAGACAGCTAAACAAAAAACCATGCTCGTCGGTTATAACGCAATCATGGTTTTTATT
>CAVEYH010000095.1:0-3885 GCA_963620055.1 bacterium
GTTGAAATAGAATCATTGTTAAAATTTAGTCATTGTCGAATTATTAAAACCTAAACAAGAAATAAATTTTCAAAAGGAGATAACGAGCAAAGAATGAGTGTAATCGAAGTCAAAAATTTGACGAAAGACTACGGATCGGGCAGAGGCGTGTTCGATGTAAGCTTGTCCGTAGAAAACGGCGAAGTGTTCGGATTCTTAGGACCGAACGGTGCGGGCAAGTCAACGACAATTCGTCACCTCATGGGTTTTTCAAAGCCCGACAGCGGAGAAACGCTAATTTTCGGCAAACCCACGTTCGAGCGGTATAACGAAATACTAAATCGTGTTGGCTACATACCGGGCGAAATCGCATTACCGCAAGGGCTTACGGGGTGGGAGTTTATTCGCATGATGCAGTCACTTTCAGGCATTACAAATAACGAAAAACTAAAAGAAATGCTAGACATGTTTGAGTTGGACGATATCGCACTCAAGGGCGAAACCAAGAGAATGAGTCTAGGCGTAAAGCGTAAACTTGCGGTAGTGACGGCATTCATGAGCGATCCGGAAGTGTTGATCCTTGACGAGCCTACGAGCGGACTTGACCCCGTGATGCAGGAACGATTCATATCTTACGTTCACGAGGAAAAAGCAAGAGGCAAGACAATATTGCTATCAAGTCACATCTTTTCGGAGATCGACTCGACGTGTGACCGCATCGCGATAATCAAGGACGGGCGCATAGTGTCGCAATTCGTGGCAAACGACTTAAAGCATGCCGCGCTCAAATATTATTCGGTAGCATTTGAAAACGGCACGAGCAAAGCTGAGTTTATCGAGAAAGCAAAAGCGATCGGATCGCTAACCGTGATCCGTGACGAAAGCGATACGAGCTTACTAATGTCGTTAGAGGACAAGGATCTAAATACTGTGATCGCATTGTTGTCCGCATGTAAAGTTACGACATTCAGCAATCGCAGAGAATCGCTAGAGGACTACTTTATGAAGTTCTACAAAGAGGATAAAGACTTTGGAGGTGCGTTAAAATGAAAAACGTAATAGAAGTACGCGACCTAACCAAAGATTACGGCGCGGGAAGAGGCATATTCAACGAAAACCTCGATATACGCGAAGGCGAAATGGTAGGTTTTGTCGGGACGAACGGTAGCGGAAAAACCACAACGATTCGCAACATCTTAGGCTTTATTCGTCCTACGTCCGGTTCGGTAAAGGTCAACGACTTAACGAGTTGGGAACACGCCAGCGAAATTGCAAAAAACGTAGGCTATGTCCCAGGCGAAATTGCGTTTCCCGACTTAAAAACAGGCATCGACTTCCTCAAATGCCAAGCGGAGTTTTACAAGCTAAAAGATATGACTTACGCAAACGAGCTTATCGAGAGATTGCAACTCGATCCGCGTGCAAATCTAAAGCGCATGAGCAAGGGGATGAAACAAAAGACGGCACTTGTCGCGGCACTTATGAACGATGCCCCGATAATCATACTTGACGAGCCGACTACGGGACTTGACCCGTTGATGCGAGTGACGTTCCTTGATATCATAAAGAAGGAGCATGAAAAAGGCAAGACAATCTTTATGAGCAGTCACATGTTCGAAGAACTCGAAACGACTTGCGACCGTGTCGCACTCATCAACAACGGACATATTATCGATGTTGCGGACATGAACGATATACGCAATCGTCCGGTCAAAGATTTTAAGATCGAGTTTAATTCGACAGCCGACTATAAAAGATTCCAATCGGCAGGTTATGAGGTGACCAGACTTCAGGACGAATACGACCAAGTCACAATCCGCATAGCCGTCGACAAGACCGGCGCTCTATTAAAGACGCTAACGAGTTATGACGTGAAATTCATCTCGGAACTTCCGTATACACTCGAGAAACACTTCAAACAGATTCTTATCGACAAGAAAGGAGAGTAAACAATGTTTAGTAAAGCATTATTCAAACAGTCATGCAAAGCAAACGGCATGATGTGGTGTATCATAACATTCGTAGCGTGCTTCATGTTAGCCAGTGTTATGCTAATAAGCGGTAGCGGAAGCCTTGGCGACACTAAGAACGCAATTCAAGACACGATCATAACCCAAGAAATCGACGCATCGATGGAAAGTCGCACCATAGGTTATTATGAGAACGCGAACGAAGGCCTCGACAAATTCGACGAGTTTTATCTTACCGGCGTAAATGCCGGTACCGAAGCCGCCACCAAGCTCGGTTTGTGGAATGCAAGCCAGCCTCAAGCATCCGCATATTTGGACACTACGGCTTATAATACGGCAATGGCAACATGGCAAGCATCCATGCCTACCGCCGACGGAAAGAACGCAGTATCCGATGCTGTATACAATGCATTCGGGGCTTGGTATGCCGGTATGCCGTCGAGCGACGCGTTCGGTGGAGATGCCACCGCTTATAATACGGCAATGGCAACATGGCAAGCGTCATGCCCCATATCGAGCGATAACGTATCTACGATCGTCGGTACTGTGGCATATTCGTATGCGGCTAACGAACTTAACACATGGATTGACGAGCAAGCTACTAGCCGTGGTTACGACGAAGACTCTAAGAACGAATACCTCGGTTCAATCATGTATGCGCTTAACCCGATGACGGGTGAGGGCAACAAGTGCATGTTTGACGATTTTTACACCGAGCACGGCGAAACTCTCGAAGCGTACGATGTGGCAACTTTGGCAAGCAAGGGTGCGAGCGATGCAACATATATAGACAGCGACGAACGTGTGTCATATCGTGCGGATCGTGCCGAAAAATGTTCGGTGATATTCCTTGCTGCAAACATCACGAGTGAAGACGCTATCGATGAAATGCTTGACAACTTGTCAGATTACGGTGTCGACAGAGAAAAGTACGACAGTTTTAACTACACTTACACTTCGGTCAAAGATCTAGTCCGCAAAGCGGTTATCGGCTATCGCGGAAGGATGGATTACGAGGCGGAAACGCTTAAAGCGACCATGCAAGACAACGGTACATACACCGAAGAAGCGTATGCGGTAGCACTTGCCGAGAAGAAAGAAGAAATAAAGAGTGAAGAAGCAAGCAGCCTTTTGTCTACGCTTCCGGAGGAAGTATCCGACGCATTGAAAGAAGTGGGCGAGATGGATCTGTTCAGTCTTATCGTCGGCTCGATATTCTACAAGCTTGCAGGCATATTGCTTCCGATCATCTATATGATTATGGTTTCTAATAACCTTATTGCAGGACAGGTCGATACAGGATCGATGGCATACGTCCTATCTACATCCACAAAGAGAAAAACCGTTGTATTCACGCAGGCTCTATTCCTTATAGGTTCACTGTTTGCGATGTTCTGTCTAACCGCGGCAACCGGCTGTGTTTGTCTATCCATAGTCGCTACGAAAACAGAAACTGAACTTACATACGGTAAACTCATGCTGCTCAATATCGGTGCATTCTTAGTACTGTTTGCACTTAGCGGGCTCAACTTCTTTACTTCGTGCTGGTTCGACCGCAGCAAGAGATCGATGGCTATCGGTGGTGGTCTTGCAATATTTGCACTTGTTGCGGCCATGCTCGGACTGTTCGGCAGCCCCATAATTCCGTCAGTTGTTCGTTTAGACGCGCTAAATGGCTTTAACTACGCCACGATAATATCACTGTTCGACGTTGTGTCCATTATAGACGGTACGGTAGCTTTCGTTTGGAAGTTTGCAATATTGCTTGCGCTCGGCATCATGGGTTATATTGTAGGCTCTGTCAAATTTGTTAAGAAAGATTTACCGCTATAAAAACAAGATATACAAAAAAGAATAATAGGAGAAGAAAAATGTTTGATTTTATTAAATTATGTAATCGTTTTGAAAAGATGTCGACACTCGAGCGTACTGCAGT
>CAVEYH010000096.1:0-3121 GCA_963620055.1 bacterium
ATTCTATTCCTTTCCCATAAATATCGTCAATAAGTTTATTTAGGCTATCGTTCTCGGTATCTACTTTTGCAAAGAAATTTCTAGCATTATACAACGTCGTGTCGGATAAAAAGCTCTCGGCGTCTTTTAGGTTAGTTGAAACATCCCCGTGTATAAAGAATTGACGTAGATATGCTATAATTCTTAAAACAAGAGCATTACGTTCGGTTTTTTTTGCACGATCTTCATCCTTATCTTTTTTGTTTATTTTATCAAACACACCGTCAAAGTATGTAAAATATGCGGAAGTGTTATTCAATATTTTGATTGTAGTGTCATTTTTTATGCCTGTCGAAGCAGTAATATCCTTCATGGGATCATATTCTTCTCTGCTTAGGTTATAAAAAATGTAGGTTATATTGTTTATATAAGTTCCTATTATTTTCTTTATATCGAAAATATTATACGCAATTTGAACATGTAAATTGTCCTTAGGGTAAGTCTTACCAAAGACACGTTTTTCGAGTGCATCCTTTATATTAACATAATCTTTTCCACAATCCTCGAATGCCGGATTGGGATAATTTGTTTTCTGTCTATCGCTACTAAGGTCAACCTGTTGTGTGTTTATATATGTTTTGAACATCCGCGGATGGTCTTGAATCGTTTTCCCTCCAAAGTCGGTAACCTTTTCTATATGAGCACATTTCTCATTTTCCTCAGTCTTAGAATTAAGGAACGACGTTACGACAATCTTATCGTCAAAAACCAATGTGGATTTTAACCCCATTGCTTTTGCATTCGTCTTGCTTTTGTCTTGCTTTTTTGACTCTTTTACGCTTGTCTCAAGTGTTTTTTTCATCATTTTTCTCCTCGTATAATATTCTAAAATATAAGTGTTAACGAAATTGCAATTATATTATTGCATATTGATGTGTATTTTTCAATACAATTCAAAGATTTTATGGACAAGTTTGTCAAAAAAAACATATGTCAATCTAAATATAGCATACACATGGATTCCAAGAAAGAAGCATCCGCAAGTGAATTATTAAAGATATTTAGATATGGCAGAAATTTAGCTTCTCCATGTCCAAAATCTTCGGCAGTCTTACCTGACAACCCCGTAAATGTTTTACCAATATCTCCGAGTTTACGCTGTTCCCAAGAGTAAGGCTTATAGTATTCAAAGATATTACGAGATTTATCGTCGGTAAAAACAGAACCAATGATTTTAAGATTTTGATTTGAGACAAGCTCCTTGTAACCGCTTTGATAATAAATGCGACTATAGTGTTCAAAAACGGCTACTTCCTTAGCTCCGGAGCAGGGAACTCCTTTTTTTAACAAAATGTGATCTGTTAAGGCAAAGTGTTTTGGATTTTTGTAAAAGCACACATCCATAGTATTATATGGATAACGTTTACCGGATCTGTATGTTATCCAAATAACGTAAGGGTTTTTATCAAAAGTCCAAGACAAAATATCACTAGTTTTATCCTCGCCTTTTACAAGTATTAGATTGTTGTATTCATTTATCATTCTTGTTTAATTCCTATCGCTTACCTTTTAATGCCGTTATTGTACAGAAATTACTTAGTTTTTAGATAGATTTACATTTTCTGTCTCATTTACTATCGACACATTCCCAATTAGAGATTCAAGAAATGCTGCCGCAAGATTTCTATCCAAGTCTTCGTGAATTTTTTGGTTCTCATAACTTCTCAGACAGCTGTAACAAGAGGGTTTACAATCGCAATTTTTCATTTTCCTTAGGGCTACACAAATAATTCTGTACAGCATCATGCCATCTTTTGTTATTAGCCGTCTAGAGTGACCTGCTCCACCGGGAACAGCATCGTAAATGATAATCGAATAATTTTTCTTATTATCAACAACCTTTAGTGACAAACATGCCTTAATGTCTCTACGCTCTATGTTTAACTCATCGGAAATAGCATAGAGAATGGCATACTTTGTCGAAACCATCATTTTATAATCGGATGTATCACAATCAAAACTTATCTTTGCAACATCCGTATTAAAAGTATGGTGCATTGAATATCTTATAAGTTCTTGACAATCACATTGATATTGACCGAAGAGACTATCATGCTTTTTTATCGTGTTTATTTTATATGCTTTTTGTCTTATAAGCTTATTCGCTTCATTATCGTTTGGTATTGTTTCATCCTCGGCATAAGCGAAACCACACTTAGGGCATACATAAAAATTATTTGAAGATTTAACCATTAAAGAATCGTTCGTTGTTGACTCAAGTGTAACTATCGTTTCATTAAACTTGAAAGTGTATTTATCAATAGTTTTGGATTCGGTATTGCCTATGTAATAGTCATCCGAGCGATAATTTTTTTCTTGCTTTGTTAATGGTACTTCTTTAGCTGTCCTATCTGTCACAAAGCCGTTTCTCGGTTCAATACTTTCGTTGAAATCAACTTTTGTTAACTTCTTACCACATGATGAGCATTGTACGCCATCGCTTGTTATAGGGGTAATAGAGTAATTTATTGCCTGACATTTTGGATCGCTACATTTGCCAATATATGCTGTATGCCATTCTTGTTTACTGCTACCGACATTGGATTTTTTTATATACCTACTAGTATACATCTTGCCATCGGCTATAATTTCAGATGATGGCGCATATTCTGCGATTGCCATTTGTAAATCTCTACTTAGTCGCAGCTTGTCTATATTACCGGCAGTAGTGTTTTGCTCTAACTCAACCGTATCGACAGGGAAGCCATATCTAGGAAGTATGTTGCCTCTCGCCAAAAATTCTATCAATTTGTTATTTGTGTAGTTGCGAAGCCTCCGTTCGCACTTAGCCGCTTTATCCAAATCATTTTCTTTTTTGAACTTTTTAATAATCCTATCGAATTCTTTTAGATTGTTTTCATATTCTCTTATTAAAACTGTAAATACCCCTTCATTGCCACTAAAATCTTCAATCCAATTTAAGTTATTGATTCCCAATTTCTCATGGAAATCGTTGATATTTGGGATGGAACGAGTAAGCATATCTCTCAATGATGAGTATTTATCCATTCAATAAAATTCTCATATCCTTTTTCGTTGATAAACTTATCGGCATTATTGTAATTATATTGCTCAGGGTGGT
>CAVEYH010000096.1:3131-3875 GCA_963620055.1 bacterium
GGGTGGTCGGCAAAGAACATACTCAATGCTACAGCATAAATATGTCTCTTGACTATTTTCTCATTATCCACCTTAAACAATGGTGGCAAAATAATGCCACTTATCATTTTTTCTGGTTCTTTGAAAAAAGATAAATCGTGGGAAGAAAGTTTTGCAAATGTCAAAGCATAGGCAGCCGCATTTACACTTCTTCCTGCACGTCCGGCTCTTTGTGCATAATTAGATGGAAGAGGAGGAACGTCTCTTAAAAATACCGTTTCCAAATCACCGACATCAACGCCCATTTCAAAAGTTGTTGAGCAAGACAGTGCATTTATTTCTTTCTTTATAAATTGCTCTTGATATAATGCGCTTTCTTTTTTGCTTAGCTGGGCCGTATGTTCTTTTATAAAAAGCGGTGACATTCTGTTGCTAAAATACAATATAGCGAAATGGTTGTCTCTATTTAATTTTGATGGTTCAATAGGTTCTACTTGTTCATGACATCTTACAGTAGTACACAAACCCTTCATATTAAATTGTGATACCTTTCCGCATTTTGTGCATTTATACCACTTTATGCTATCATCACCTGCAACCTTTACTTGAAAGTATTTGGCCGGCAAAACATAAGTACCATCACTGTTTTTATCTTCTAAACAATATAAATTTCCATACTCCGGTTTTGATAAATAATCAAAATATTGATCTAAAAAGTCGTAAGCTTCCTTTTCACTTATATTTAGAAAATGTGTGACGTAGTAC
>CAVEYH010000097.1:0-3854 GCA_963620055.1 bacterium
TGCTGTTTTTCCGCTTAGGTAAGCATGTTCATCTTTTGCGTTATAATAGATGTCGATTGTAGCGTTTAGCGAAGGATATAATTTATATTCACAATTATCATGTGTAAATGGTTTGACAAAGCAGTCTATAGGTCTGCCATCTATAATTTTTAAGCATGGTTCGTTAGCGTTGTCTATTGAATTTATAGCATCTAGCAATTTTTGTGGTGAACTATGTACAATGTCTAGATTGGGAGTTGATGTGCCGTATGCAATATATACCAATTCCGCAATTGTGGAAGGTGCAAAGCCATAGATGTTTCGCATAAGATAAGCTGATAGACTTCCGCCTTCGAAATTCTCTAAAAGAGTTGTGATTGCAGCAATATTGTCGGGAGAAAATTTATCGTTTTGAGTCGGCGGAAGAGCATATTTTACGCCCGGGAGGAGTGCGCGCGCCGAAAAAACATCGAAACTTATACGTTTTAACGCATCGGTAATAATGCTGTTTTCGTCTGTAAGTATCACATTGGAAAAACGTCCAAGAAGTTCTATTATGAGAGTATACTGTTTTTTGTAACCAAGTTCATTATATGATTCTATGGTGACATTTATAATTCGTTCACGATTAACCGATTTTACGTTTGTTATTGAACCACCACCGATGTGTTTTCTTAAGTGCATTAAAAAAGCATAAGCTGACAATGGATTTTCAGCATTTGTCGATGTAATATATGCACGAGGGCGAGATGGATCTGCAGATATAAGAAATAACACAGAGGTGTGTTTTTCATTATTAGCAGAGTATGGCCGAACGGTAAGTATTATATCTTCCTTATTTGGCATGCCGATGCGTTCGATTCTACCATTTTTCAATATATTGTTCAATTCTTTTGCAGCAAGCGCATATGTTACAGAGTCGAACGGCATTTACATTCTCCAAACTATCTTAATTTCATGTTTTATTATACATATATTTATACAAGGTTGTCAATAAAATTTGACAAAAGCAATTTTATTTGATATTATATATAAGTATCGACTTTATAAGTAAATAAATTTATTGGTAACAAATTTTGGAGGACATTTATGAACTACACAATCGAAGAAGGTAAGGGCGAAGTTAAAATTTCTTTCGCACTTGATGCTCAAGAATGGGATGAGAGCATTAACAAAGCTTACATTAAAAACAAAGCTAAGTTTAATATACCGGGTTTTCGTAAGGGACATGCTACGCGTAAAATGATTGAAAAAATGTATGGCGAAGGCGTGTTTTTTGACGATGCATTTAACGATGCATGTTATGAGGCTTATTCAAAAGCACTTAACGAACATGAGGAAATTTTCCCTGTTGACGATCCAAAGGTAAATATCGACGGTATTGATGATAACGGAGTAAAGTTCCATGCTGTTGTAACCGTAAAACCGGAGGCAACACTGGGCGATTATAAAGGACTTAATATTAGCAAAGTAGAATACAATGTTACTGAAGACGACGTAAATGCTGAAATTGATCGTGCACGTAAACAGGCTTCTAGAAAAGTCGAAGTTGAAGGTAAAGCGGTCGAGAATGGTGACATTGTAAATCTTGATTATTCAGGTTCCGTTGACGGAGTTAAGTTTGACGGAGGTACTGCGTCGAATCAAGAGCTTACAATCGGTTCGCACACGTTTATTCCCGGATTTGAAGAGCAGATGATTGGTATGACCATAGGTGAAACTCGCGATCTCAATGTTCCGTTCCCGAACGATTATCACGCAAAAGAACTTGCAGGAAAAGATTCGGTATTTACCGTAACCGTAAATAAAATACTAAAAGAAGAGATGCCTGAACTTAACGATGATTTTGCAAAGGATGTAAGTAAGTTTGATACTTTTGCAGAATATAAAGCCGATGTAGAGAAAAGATTGCAAGAAGGCAACGATAGAAGGGCTAATGCCGAAAATGAGAATGCGCTCATTGAAGCTGTTGCGCAAACTTCTTCCGTTGAGATTCCTCAGTGCATGATTGATAGCCAAATCGATTATCTTGTACACGACATGGAATATAGACTTATGTATATGTACCAAGGCTTAAAGCTTGAGGATTACCTTAAGTATACCGGTAGTAGCATGGAAGAACTTCGTAAAAGTAAAGCAGAGGAAGCAAAGCGTGACGTAAAGATCCGTCTTGTGCTCGAAGCTATTATTAAGAATGAAAATCTTGATATTACCGATGCCGAACTTGATGAGGAACTTAAGCGCATTGCCGAGTCTGCCAATAAGTCTGTTGATGAGTATCGTAAGACTGTTGATGAAAGACAGCTTTCATACATTAAGAATGATTTACTTATGAAAAAGCTTATTGAGTTTTTAAAGGCCAACAATACATTTGAGACGAAAAAAGCTACAACAAATAAAGATGAATGTTGTGAAGAAAAGGTTGATGCACCTAAGAAAGCCACAACCAAAAAATCAACTGTAAAGAAGAAAACTGAAGAGAATGCATAGTTTTGATTGTGAATTACGGAGTTTGTAAATGATTAAAAATAATCTTGTACCGATGGTTGTAGAGCAGACCAATCGCGGTGAACGTTCTTATGATATTTATTCTAGACTTTTAGAGGATCGTATTGTATTCTTAACGGGTGAAATCGATGATCTTACCGCTGATATTGTTATAGCACAGTTAATATACTTAGAGGGTAAGGACCCCGAAAAGGATATCAGCTTATATATCAACAGCCCAGGTGGAAGCGTTACTGCGGGTATGGGTATTTATGACACAATGAATTATATTAAATGCGATGTCAGCACAATTTGTGTGGGTATGGCGGCATCAATGGGCGCATTTTTGCTATCATCCGGTGCAAAAGGCAAACGATACACACTTCCTAATAGTGAGATAATGATTCATCAGCCTCTCGGCGGAGCGCAAGGACAAGCTAGCGATATTGCTATTCAGGCGGAGCATATTATAAAAATCAAAAAAAGAATGAATCATATTCTTGCACAGAATACTTCACAACCGCTTGAAAAAATCGAAAAAGATGTTGACCGTGATTTTTATATGAATGCAGAAGAAGCTCTCGCTTACGGATTGATTGACAAGATTTTCGATAAGAGATAAATAGGAGTATACATTGATAAATAAGAGTACGGAACCTAGATGTTCGTTTTGCGGTAGACCTCAGTCTCAAGTTGGTAAGCTAGTAACGGGGCCCAATGATGTAAATATTTGTGACGATTGCATAGAGCGTTGTAGCCAGCTTTTGAAGATTAACAATGAACCTGTTGATTTGCCGTTAAAGCTTCCGACGCCACGTGAAATGTTGGAAAAGTTAGACGAATATATCATTGGTCAAGAAGAGGCAAAGCGAGTTTTATGCGTTGCAGTCTATAATCATTATAAACGTATCGAGTATAACAAAAAGAACTCACATAAAGAAAAGGAAGATATAGAACTTAAAAAAAGTAATATTTTGATGCTTGGACCGACAGGTTGCGGCAAAACGCTTCTTGCACAAACTTTGTCAAAAATACTTGATGTGCCGTTTGCTGTTGCAGATGCAACCACGCTTACCGAGGCAGGGTATGTTGGCGAAGATGTCGAAAACATTCTTTTGAAGCTTATTCAGAATGCGGATTATGATATAAAAAAGGCTGAAAGAGGGATTATCTATATTGACGAGATTGATAAGATTGCTCGCAAGTCCGAAAACCTAAGTATTACACGTGATGTATCCGGTGAAGGTGTGCAACAAGCTTTACTTAAGATTGTTGAAAGCACGATTGCATCGGTTCCTCCGCAAGGAGGCAGAAAGCATCCTCAACAAGAATGTCTTACGATTGATACAACTAATATCTTGTTTATTTTTGGTGGGGCATTTGTTGGG
>CAVEYH010000098.1:0-3800 GCA_963620055.1 bacterium
CATTTTCGACGACTGGCTATTCCGCATTCTGCCAAATATTTATTAATTCTCATTCATATTTATCCTTTTATATTTCTATTTTTTATGTAAATCTAATTAGTTAGATTCTCCGTCAATTTTTTGCAAATCAGCTTCATCTTTAAGAAAATCAGGGACTTCTTCTTCCTGTAAGCTATCTGATGATTCTTCATCGGGAATTTCATACTCGTTATAAATACTTCTCGACTCTTCGTTCTTATCACTAATAACTTTTATTGACTCAAGTAGCGTATCATAATCTGGAAGGTCATCTAAGCTCTCTAGCTGAAAACGTTTCAAAAATTCATCTGTTGTTCCGAATAGCAATGGCTTCCCTACGGCTTCCTTGCGTCCCACCACTTCAATGAGATTATTCTTTAACAACATTTGTACAGTATATTCACTGTTTACACCACGAATTTGCTCGATATCTAGTCTTGTTACAGGTTGACGATAGGCAATTATTGCAATTGTTTCAAGTGCCGCATTTGACAAATCGCGCTCCCTTATCGGATTTAATACACACGCAACAACATCGGAATATGCCGGATTTGACGCAAATTGAAGTTTCCCGTTAAAGCTTAGTAAATGTACACCGCTCTTTCCACTATACTTTTCCTTAAGCCGTTTTGCTGCAGCATTGACATCTGAAGTTTTTACTTCGAGTTGAGCTGCAATGTCGGCAACTTTTAATCCGTTACCTGACAAAAACAGTAATGATTCAAGAATTTCGTCAACCATCGATATATCAATCATAATCGTTCTCTCCTTTTACGCGATGCAAAAGTATTTCTCCAAAAATCTCGTGTTGCTCTGCATGAAAAAATTGACCTTTAAGCAGTTCAAGCATCGCTTGGAATGTCGTAATTATCTCACTTTTATTGTAATCGTTCTCAAATAAATCCGTAAACTTTATCGTATCCGCTTCCGCAAAAACTTCTTTAATTTGATCTATTTTTTCGGCAACGGTAAAGCGATCTTTAACTATGTTCCTCTCTTGATTGGATTGTGCTTTAATTTCTAGCTTAACGAACATTTTGCGCAAAGCTTCCATCAACCCGTCCATAGTCATGTCGCCAAGCACAAGTCTTGGTTTGCCAACCGAAGGATCGGGATCGCGATAATGCATGCCCGTGACCTCAATTTCCTTAATCTTTTGGCTGGCCTCTTTATATAATCTATATTCCTCCATTCTTCGGATAAGCGTTTTTTCGGGATCATCCTCTGGGTCATCAATAATCGGTGGCCGCGGTAGAAGTGCTTTTGATTTAATCTCAACAAGACAAGCGGCCACTTCGATAAATTCAGATGCACGTTCCAAATCAAGTTTATCAATTTCAGTCATGCTGGCAAGATATTGATCGGTTATCTTGGAAACAAATATTTCGCTAATATCAATTTTTGATCTACGAACCAAAAACCATAACAAATCAAGCGGTCCATCAAAATTTTCAAGATGCACTTCATACGAGTCCGGATCATAGACATCTTTATCGGCAAGAGAGTCAATATATTTTTGAATTTCTTCGCGTCTAGCTTTTTCCTTCGCCTCAGCTTCAGACATTTTAACTTTTTCTTCTTCTGTTATGTCCTCATCGATATTCGATGCACTGATTTTGATTTGATTATCACTACTATCAACTGTTGTAGCGTTGTTAGATGATTCCATAGTGTCCTCAATCGGAAAAATAGCGTTTACCGCATCCACAGTGACTTTATTACCGTTACTAATTACATTTTCAGTTTTACTTATTTCATCATTCATTCAGAAAAATAACCCCCAAAAGCTGATAAAACCGTTTATAATCCATGTCCTAAGTATATTAATATAAGTTCCTAAGAGATCACAATACCATGGCAAAGGGGTAAGATCAACTATAAGACTTATTCCAACAAATATGAATAAAACGTATCTACCATAGTTACGCATAAAACGACAATACGGATTGGTCGATCGCGTGAAACTTTCTATAACCCTAAAACCATCAAGTGGGCAAATCGGTAATATGTTAAATACGGCCAAATTGACATTAATTATAATTGACCACCAAAAAAAACTGGCAATATATTTAGCCACAATACTTGTAGATAGCGAGCAAAGCATATAAAAAGGCACAGAGAAAAACGCAAGAAAAATATTTAGCAATATTCCTGCAAGCGCAATGGTAAACAGTCCTAATTTTCTATGAGAAAAGTTGTCCGGATTTATCGGAATGGGTTTTGCATATCCGAATCTAACAAGCAACAGCATCACTAAGCCGATCGGATCAAAATGCGCTAACGGATTAAACGAAAGTCTACCATAAATCTTGGGTGTTTTATCGCCATTCCAAAGCGCAACATATCCATGCGCAAGCTCGTGCAGTATTATTGCCAACAACATTGCGACAGCTGCTATTAAAAATTGAAATATGTTCTCGTATCCAAGCATCAATTATCTTTTTTCAACCATGGCGCAAGTTCATCGCGACTCATCATATCCGCATAAGATTGTGGCTTAACTATATATGCAGCTCTACCGTTTTTTACTAATATCACAGGCGGTATTGCGTTTCGATTATAATTGCTTGCCATAGAATAATTGTACGCCCCTGTAGTAAGCACAGCCAAAATGTCACCACTATGAGCCGGCGGAAGAATCGCATCAACCACAAGCATATCGCCACTTTCACAACATTTACCGGCAACTGTAACAATCTCGGTCCTCTCGTCATTCATTCTACCGGCCAAAAGTGCTTCGTATTTTGCTTCATATAGCGCATAACGTGGATTATCAAACATACCTCCATCTACGCTTACATACTTTTTTATCCCAGGAATATCTTTAATTGCTCCAACTGTATATAATGTTATGCCGGCTTCACCGACAATAGACCGCCCGGGTTCTATAATAAGTTTTGGTTCGTAAATTTTTTTCGATGCTATACATTCCTTAAGTTTTGATACAATTGCACCGACATACTCTTGTGGCTTTAGCGGCTTATCTTCATCAGTGTAACGCACCCCGTATCCACCGCCAAGATTGAGTTCGTATACCATTGCCCCTAGTTCAGAATTTATCTTTACTATGAAATCGGTCATTTTTTCAACGGCAAGTTCAAACGGCTTTAACTCAAATATCTGCGATCCTATATGACAATGGATACCTACGAATTCAATATTTTCACTGCCTAAAATAGCATTGATTGCTTTTATCGCAGTGCCATCTGATATAGAAAAACCAAACTTACTATCAATGCGTGTTGTCTGTATATAATGATGAGTATGCGCATCTATTCCGGGGTTTACTCTAACAAGTGCCTTAATTTTTTTGTCGAGATCTTTACAAATCTTATCGAGAATATCAATTTCATAAAAGCTATCAATAACAATCGCGTGAACAACGCTTTTTACTGCATATTCCAATTCAAATGGTGTCTTATTGTTACCATGAAAGTAAATCTTATCCGGTGAAAGTCCAACAGATAAAGCTGTCGCGAGCTCTCCGCCGGACACAACATCCGCACCGATATCCTCTTCTTTACATATTTCATAAATCGCTTTCGTAGAAAATGCTTTAGATGCAAAACAAACTAATCCGTCACCATATTCACGCGCAAAAATTTCTTTATAACTATCAATAACATTACGTATGTGTGATTCATCCATAACATAAAGCGGTGTGCCAAATGTTTTTGCGAGATCAACCGTATCGCATCCGCCAATTTCGAGATGTCCAAGCTTGTTCGTTTTTAGTGTGTCACGTTCAATCATATTTACAATTCTCCATGCAATACTTAAAC
>CAVEYH010000099.1:0-3788 GCA_963620055.1 bacterium
GTATAGCATAGCATAAAATTTCTGGCAAGTGTTAGTGTCCTTTTGTGCAAATTTTGTTTACGATTGTTACACCGATTGACTAATACATCGGTATATAATTAGAGCTAAGAATAGGAAAACAAATGGGAGGATAAGCAAAATGAAACTTAACAATAAAAACGCGATTGTGTTTTCCCCGGACGGAGACGAAAATCTCGGCCGTACGACACATCTTGCGATTTCGGCACATCACGACGATATCGAACTTATGGCAATGCACGGCGTACTTGAGTGCTTCGGCAAGAAAGACAAGTGGTTTACCGGTGTTGTCGTGACCGACGGAGCAGGAAGCCCCCGTAACGGACTATACGCAGATTATACCGATGAAGAAATGAAGGCAGTCCGCGTAGTCGAGCAGAAAAAAGCCGCATACGTCGGTGAATATGCGGCACAACTTATGCTCGGTTATACTTCGGCTCAGGTCAAAGACGGTAAAAACGACAAGGTTGTCGAGGATATTATGCACATTATCGAGGAAACACATCCCGACGTAATTTATACGCACAATCCCGCCGACAAGCACGATACGCATTGTGCAGTCGTGCTACGCGTAATCGAAGCGATTCGCAGATTACCCAAAGAGCTCCGTCCCAAAAAACTTTACGGCTGTGAAGTATGGCGCGATCTCGATTGGGTTGTTGATGACGAGAAAACCGTGTTTGACGTAAGTGCCCATCCGAATGTATCGGCAGCACTCATCAGTGTGTTCGATTCGCAGATTTGCGGTGGCAAGCGTTATGACCTTGCGGCACAGTCGAGAAGAATAGCGAATGCGACATATTATGCAAGTCATGGTGTAGACGATTCCAACGCACTCAATTACGGTGTCGACATGACCGAACTTATTACAGACAAGACGGACGAAACTCCGTTTGAATTTATTGCACGCTATATCGACAGCTTCCGTTCTGACGTAGAAAACCGTGTTAAAAAATTAAGCAAATAAATTAGAATAAAAAACATTGGAGGGACTCACAATGAATTATAAAGACACATATATGTGGAAAGAAATCTCAGAAACAGAGCATGCAATCGCAGGCTTTAACGCAGTCAATGCCGAGACAATCGCAAAAGTTGTTGCCGACGTCGAAAAACATGGCGTTCGCAATATTTGCCTAGCCGGCAGAGGTACGTCCGATCACGCTTTGTTTTATTTCAAATATCTAGCCGAGATCATGACCGAATACACGGCAGCGTATGTCGCTCCGTCGGTAGTTACAATGTATGACGGCAAAATCAATTATGCAAATAACCTTGTGATCGGTTGCTCGCAGAGTGGTTTCGCGGCAGACGTTATCGCTGTTGTAGAACGCGCAAACGCACAAGGTGCGGTTACTGTTGCAATTACCAACGACCCCGAAAGTCCGCTTGCAAAGACCGCACAGTATCATATTTACCTTAATGCCACAAAAGAAATCAGCGTTGCAGCAACAAAGACGTTTTCCGTCCAGTTGTATGCAATGCTAAACCTTGCATGTGCTCTTGCACATCGTGACGATCTAACCGAGAAATACGCAGACCTCTCAAAGCAAATCGCAAAATTTTACAAGCAGGCCGACAAACTTACCGATGCCGATGCCGACAGATTAAAGATCATGAAAGACGGTTTCTGTCTTGCTCGCGGACTTGCTTATCCTATCGCATTTGAAGGCTCGTTAAAACTTCAGGAAACTTGTTATATCCGTATGCGTGGCTATGCAATGAGCGATTTCTATCATGGTCCTATGGCAATGGTTGACGAGGGTACGCATGTTTTTGTGTACGCTCCCGAGTATACCGGCAATAATGCGGATTTAGCCGCAACGCATGTAGCCGACGTAAAAAGATGCATGGACAAGCTCACATCGCTCAAAGCCGATGTTACGCTCATTACGGACAGCAAAGCTTATGACGAGTACAAGGCAAATGCGCACGTTGATCATTTTGATGCGTTCGGTGACGAGAACATTGCAATGTTCGCATTCGCACTTTATGCACAAATGCTCGCTTGCAAGATAAGTTGTGCTATCGGAAATAACCCCGACAGCCCCAAGTCGCTCAATAAAGTCACAGTCACGAGATAATTGAAATTTGCCGACAGATAGGCAAAACCAACTTAGTTTCCATGTCGAATAATTCGACCGGAAAATTCTTATTCTCCTCTAGAAAAGACTTCCGTCGCAAATGCCTACTCGTTTGCGATCCTCATGGCAGTCTTTTCTTTTTTTGCGCCAAATTCATATAACAAGAGATTGCGTTTATTGATTAAACGTTGTCTTTTTGCGCTAAATTCGCATTTTTTAGCTAAAATCGTTGATTCTATAACCTTCATTGTTATATAATAATATCATGCAAGTTGATTTTCTCACATCGCTCATAAGCGTTGCAACCATGATTGCACTTGCCGTACCGGGTTTTATACTTCGCAAGAAGAACATGTTGCCCGAAAAAGCGGTTGCGGCATTGGTTGCGGTACTTATCTATGTTTCGCAACCGTTTCTCACAATAGATTCGTTTTTGGAGAAAGACTATCGCCCCGAACTATTGGCGGGTATGGGTGTAACTTTTCTTTTGTCGCTAATTCTCCATACGCTTGCGTTTTTTATGGCGAAAGGCACGTTTGCACTGTTTAGAAAAAAGAAAATCGAAAATGTGACAGAAGAGGGCGGAGAAGAACTCTCGCTTGTCGATAAGCTCACCGCCGAGAAGCGAATACTTACGGTGGTGTCGTTTATGGGCAATGTCGGATTTATGGGTATACCGGTCATGAAAGCATTGTTTCCGAATAATCCCGAAATGATGATCTACACAGCCGTGTTTATTTTGGGATTCAATGTTGCCAGCTGGACACTCGGAGTGTATGAAGTGACCGGCGACAAGAAAAATATCAGTTTCCGACGCGCACTACTAAATCCGCCGACCGTCGCCATTGTCGTCGCCCTTCCATTGTTCTTTTTCAAGAGTTATATCCCCGAAGACGTGATAGTGCCCGTATCGAGCGCGGTTGGGTATCTTGCCGGTATGACGCTTCCGTTGTCAATGATAATATTAGGTATTCGCCTTGCCGATATAAAGTTTAGCTCGCTGTTTTCAGATGTTAAAGTCTACGTCGCATGCGCGCTAAAACTTATCGCATCACCGTTACTTGCGTTTATAGTGGGGTATGTGCTCATAAGACTTTTCCCCGGTCTTGATCGCTCGGTTGTAATTACCGTGTACATAGTTATGGCAATGCCGTCGGCGGCACTTGGACTTACGTTTGCCGAAATGTTCGACGGTGACCGCGAAACAGCTGTTAAAGCCACACTTTTAACCACATTTTTAAGTATAATCACAATCCCGCTTCTTATGCTTCTCTGTGTGTTTATGTAAAAAGATATTGACATGTTTGTCGGTTTTATATATAATCAATTTATGACAGTTGCAAATTAAATATCGGAGGGGTATTATGAAGAGAGAAGAGTTTACCGCATTTGACGGCAAAAAGATTGCTATTGCGTTGTGGGACGAAGTCGAAAATCAGAAAGCCGTAGTCCAGATTGTGCACGGCATGGCGGAGCATATCGCGCGTTATGACGAATTTGCAAAATTCTTAAATTCCCGTGGCTACATTGTAGAAGGCGACGACCATCGCGCACATGGCCTAACCGATAAAGATACGTTAGGGCTTGCGGGTGACGGAAATCTGTTTGAGAATACAGTCCGTGACGAACAAGACATTACGACAATGCTAAGCGAGCGTTATAATTTGCCGGTGTTGTTATTCGGAC
>CAVEYH010000100.1:0-3769 GCA_963620055.1 bacterium
TGTTTTTTGTTTTTCGGTGCCTACTTTTAAATAGGCAAACACAAATGAATTACCGACTGTTTTAACAGGTTGGAAATATAAAAAAAATCTCACAAGGAGAGAAAGTTAATGAAAAGAAAGTCACTCATAGCAATTCTTATAGTTCTTGTGGTTATGCTTTGCATGTCGGCACTTGCTGCATGTGTGGATAATCCCGACTCATCAGACACCTCAGATACCACAAATAACTCGGGAGAAATAACTTTTATCATAAAGTTCGAAACCAATGGCGGAACTGTGATAGAAGATATTGTTTTTACCGATGTATCAACTTTTAAAATGCCTGAAGATCCGAAAAAAGATAATTTTGAATTTGCCGGATGGTATTTGGATGCTGATTTTACCAATGTTTTCTCAAAGGATTCGATGACGAAGGCGAATATAACTTTGTATGCAAAATGGAACGAAAATCTTAAGGCGGAAATCGTATCTGTTGACGGTGCAACAATTAGTGACAAAGAAATTTCCATGTTTGCTGAGAGTGACACTGAGAAAATTGATCTGACGACTGTTGTACGTCGTTATGTCCTCGCGTCGTCTTTTAGCCGAAACGGGCTACGAAGAAAAAAACGCAACGAAGCCTTGACAGAAGTCAATAGAAAGAAAGCTGACTTAGAAGCCGATTTTCACAAGAAAACCAAGCTTGAAAACCTTTCTTGTTATAATGAATTAGTAGCGTTGAAAGAGCAAATTCTCTCCGACAACGAAAAGGCAAGCACAATGATTATCGGCAAGCCTTTATCGGACGAAGAAACGGACTATCGCTTCCTTATCGGTTTTAAAAAGTCCGATATTTCAAAAGAAGCGTTAAATTTCGCCGTCAAAACTCTCGGCGTTCCCGAAAAAGCCCTTTCGGGCGTTCCCGTGTTCTTCGAACCCAAGACAAGAAACGGCGTTATAGTCGTGCGTGCCGACAGGGATTATTATAAAGCAGCAGGTGGCGACGATTTCGGTATAATCCGCAAAATTTACTTTTCGCTTCTCTCTTCGTTAGGTCCTAAAAATTTAAAATTAGGCGGCGCAGAAACGGCAATTGAATCGGTCGTAGGGGCTGTTGCCGACAGAGTTAAAGCAAAGCTCGGCGAAAACTATCTTTACGATAAGGATAAAGGGCAACGGCAATCCGGCAACGTTATTCACTATTCCGCATGCGGACGGGAGCGAAGCCAAAGTTTTCGCTTCGTCAATCCGCAAAAAATTTAAAGAAGAAGCAAACGGCTTAACGCAAAGTGTTTACGGTAACAAAAAATAATATAAAGAGGTAAAAAGATGGCGTATAAAATGCAGACGGGGCAGTCTCGCGAAAGTGTAAACGAAGCCCTAAAAACCCTTGAAGAAATGGAACGCAAAACCCAAAGCTTCAAAACACAAGCGGCTTCATTCGCTCAATCTATACAAGACGATACTTCCCGCGAAGCTCTCGCAATAATTGAAGAAATTCTTGAAATCATCAAACGTTCTAAAAAAATCGTAGAAAAATCGGGTCAAAAAGCCGGCGAAGGCATTGACAAAATGGAGCAAATCGAAAAAAGAGCAAGGCAAATGAGAGGTAAAATATAATGAGTTCGGAAATTCGCGCACAGATAGAAGAATTAGACCAAATAGTTAAGGGCTTTTCAACAAAGCTCGGCGATTACGTTCGCGATATGGACGACCAAACGAAAGGAATAAACGAAATCGTGGTGGCTCTCGGCTCTTCTTGGTCGGGTGCGGCATATGATAGTTTTAAAAAGAAAATGCTAACCGAAACTGAAAAAATGGGCGAAGCCTTAAAGCGCGGTGACAACTTAAAGCGCGAGCTTGACGATATTTCCTCACAGTTCGCGGACGCGCTTGCAACGCTCAGAGAGTCTGGTGAGTATTAATGAAGACTTTTAAACTACCAGCTTCCAAATCTTTTCCCGGCGGCACCGTTTATTTGAACGAGCTTGACAAAACCGTCACATACTCTTGGAACGATAGGATCGGCGAAAACTTTTTACAAGTGGTAAACGACGTAACGCATTGTCTTGGCTATGCGCAAGACGACTTTTTTGCAAACGTAAAAAAACTCGACGTGATAAGTGGCAAAGAAGAGATTTACAAATCGCGTGAATTTGAATTTGAAAGGAAATACAAAGTGTAATTATGAGTAATACAGTTAACGTTTCCCTTAATGAAATTCGTGATTTTCAAGACTGTTTACGCTACCTTTCGGACGATATCGACTATAATATAAGCGTTATAGGAGAGGCTTTTAGCAACGTTTCCGACCGCTTGCAAACGGCTATTCATAACCTTGACGAGTCAAAAAACAATATCGACAACGACTTAATCGTTCTTGATATTCTTTATAAAGCAAACGAGGTCGATATCGATAAACGCCAAGCGGAAGCCGACCAAACCGCCCAATCGCAAGGCACTACCGCACCGTGCATAGACCGTTCCGTGTTAAATAGCATCAATAACGAAAGAAAGTTGCTAAACAGACTTTTGAGCCAAACGATGAACAATATTTCTACCTACAATTCCGCGCTTTCCGCAATAACGAGCGCATACAATTCGCTTATTAAAACGTTAAATTCCGCAAAACAAACCATAAACGAGCTTTCGGGAAAGGTTTCACGTGCATATAATTACGTAAACGAGGCGATGAAAGCACTTTCTCTCGGCGAAAGCTATTATTTTGGCGCGCGACTAAGCGTAACGGACATCGGTGTTTTACTTCAAGGTACATCAATAATATCGGACTATGCACAAAGAACGAGCAGCTCAACTACGGATGTTTCTTATGCTGTCGAAAACTTTTGCGAAATGCTCGACGATGACGTTTCGCGCGCTTCCCGCGAGGTAGTGTCGGACATGAACGAGCAAATAAGCAACCTTGCCAAATTTTACCGCTCCGCCGCCGCGAGTCTAAACAGCGGCTATTACAACTTAAGAAGCTACCTATCCTTAGCGTGAAATAGCGTTAAAAAGCAAAAGCAGACCTCCCGAGGAAAACTCTTCGGGAGGTTAACTTTTTGTATTTTACAAACAATTTTATTCTTAACTTGCCGCAAGGCAACATAACTGTAGCGAAGTCGCAATATGTATACTGTTCTAAAGCCGACAGTTTTTTGCTACAATTTGCCAAAACACGAGCATACGCGAAATAGCGGGCTTACGTTTTAATTTAGTTTACCGATTTGATATTGATTAGTTGTTTTTATCGTCGCAGTCGTCGGTTTTTTCTTTTCCTTCGGGGAGGAAAGAGTAAATAACTTTGATTGCGCTATCGTCAAGTTTATGTTTTCTGTAAAGGAAGAAATATCCGAGAACATAAGCAATAATCAAAAGCAACAGCAAGATTCCCAACACGATTCCTACAATGGCACCTGCAGAAAGACCTTTTTCTGTGGTCGCGGTGTCGGTCCCGCTATTTGTTTTGTCACCGCCCTTGGTCGTGTCGGATGAACCTATCTTTTTGTATCCACTTACGAGTTCTTGTACTTCAAGGGCATCTGCAGTAGTCAATGCGCCTGTTTTGCAAGTGTATTTACAATTATAGAACATCCCGCTGTTATAAGTATCGTCTCTTGTGAATGTATAATCTATTCCGCCGATTTTTACAACGGGATTTCCGGTAAATTCGAAACCGTCATGTTCAACAAAGAGAAGGGTGACTGTTTCACCTGGGAGGCATCCTTCCGGCTGAGTATATATATCGAAATCGAAAGTTTTGCCTTCTTGGTATTTGACTCTGATTTTT
>CAVEYH010000101.1:0-466 GCA_963620055.1 bacterium
GTTTATTTTTGAGCTATTGGTTTTTTGTGGGTGTCGTGTTGTGCGATTCACACGCGTGACACTACCCTATTTTAGTCTTTTGATTACTTTTCGAACACGGTACCAGCTTGGGGTTCTGCACCGTCGTAATCTTCGGAAAGTGCGGGGCAAGACATGAGGCTGAGCGACGACGGGTTGAGCGGGTCAACGATGGTAAACGTGAAAGTATAGTTTGTACCGTCCTTGAGCGCGATAACGGTGAGGGTGTCGCCTTTTAACGTGACTTTGCCTGCTTCTGCGATTGCGCCGACGTATTCGGGCATTACAGTCTCGGTCACCGTCTTGTCCGGCGTATATGCTATCGTTACGCTACCGTCATTGTTAAATACGAACGTGAGCGTGTCGGTAAGCAATTCGTCTGTGCCGTAGTACGAAAGGCTCGCGGAATAACTGCCTCTTATGTCTGTGAGCGCAAGCGGATTGCCGT
>CAVEYH010000101.1:476-1867 GCA_963620055.1 bacterium
CGTCAACGGTAAACTTGTTATCGTCCGTGATACTTATAACGGTAATGTCGCCTTTGTTATCTCCGGACGTGTATTTGAATAAGACAGATTTATCGTTGATTACTGTGTATGTGCCTTCGTAAGATGTGGATCCGTCGAGGCTGTAATGTGCCGCCTCAAAACCGTCAAGCGTAAGTGTCCCGTTGCCGTCTTCGGTAGAAAACATACCGATCGGACCGTTTGAGATCGTGATGCCGTTTGCATAGTCGCCGAGTTTGTCTATTCTTATAACTGTTTGGTCGCCGTTTGCGTACGTGATTTCCAGAATAGAGTTTTCGGAGAGGTATGCCGTATCTTTGCCGATGCGAAGCTGACTGACGGTGACTTTTTCACCTAGCGATTCGGAGAGACGGCTGACAAAGTAGTCTGTGGCGGTACCTTTTTTGACTGCACGAATGATAAGTCCTTCGGTACCGGCATAAGTCGTCGTGCCGGTGGTTAAATATGCGTTGATAACTTCCGCTCCCGTGGCGGTGATTCTTATCACGTTGTCCGAAAGCACACTGCCCTTGACGAGAAGCTTGCGCCCTGAACTAGAGTACGCATAGCATGTAAGCGTATCGGTGCCAAGCTCTGCAAGTCCAGTATACGTAGTGCCGGCATAGTTTAGCGTAATCATTTTGCCTGCGTTCATTGAGAACGTGGTTGTACTGCCGTCAAGTGCACTGCTAAACTTGCCGTAGAACGGACTAGATTCATTCGCTTTGTCCGGTACGATTATTTGCACAGAGTATAGATTGTTGACCTTTGTGCCGTTTATCGTGAGCGTTACGGAGACTTGGTAGAAACCGTTAGTTTTGAAGGCAACGTACTTGGTTGTGATCGCGGAGGTTTTGGCCGTACCGGTAAGTTCGCCGTCCTTTGTGATGATCGTAAACAGAGATAGCAGGTTTTCTTTTGCCGTAGTCTGGTCGACTGTGCCATCCGCATTCATCGGAACAACAAGCCTGAGGTCGCCTACTCTTACGATTGCTCCGCTCTCGATTGCCGCATTTTCAAATGCCACTCCGGCATCGAGTCCGCCGTCCGAGCGTTTGACGGTGATTATATTTTTCCATACGTCGATATAGAATTCGGCGCCGGTTCCGTATGCGAACGCTCCGTCGGTATTGGTATAATTTATCGTGATCTCGTTGCCTTCGAGCGTATACTCGAACGTGTAATAAGTGTAACTCGTTTTATCAAATGCGATTATTCCGTTACCGTAGCCGTCAAAGAAAATATATTTGTCGGCATAGGTATAAAGTCCGTAAACATCGTCTTTTTGAACATAAGTGAACTTGCCCGTGTCTTTATCTAAGATAAGTTTGTAGGCAAAAGGTGCGGTTGTGCCGGTACTATCGTTGATTTTT
>CAVEYH010000101.1:1877-3627 GCA_963620055.1 bacterium
CCACAGTGATCTACACTGCCATTTTCGGCATAAGTAACGATACTGCCGTAAACTTCGTACGAATTATCGACAGGATTATAACCGCCGAACTTTTGGCAACTGACGGCAAGGCTATTAAGATAGAATACAGTTTCGCTGCCTTTTTTGAGCGTAGGATATCCGCTAGTCGAAACGGAGAGCGTGTAAGACGTGCCGTCGATACTGCCGGTAAACGTTTTTCCATAGTATGACGTATCTGCATAAGATTTATCTACTTTACCTTCGGTTAATGACGTAACTGTGAATGCTATTTGCGCACCGTTAAACGTGGCGGTTTGTGTAGTATTAAGATCGGTTTTTGAATGCGCCAAGGTACCACCGTTATTGAAGTCTATCCAACCGTAATTTACGTTGTAATAGTAGTTGTAACCCGACGTAGTATAACCTAGCTTTAAGCCGTACCACTTCCTCTGCGTTTCGCCTTGTCTAATGATCGCGATGCAGTCGATGGAGTCATAACCGGCATAATCTGACTCTAAAACGTGTGCTTTGCCGTAATTGATGGCAAAATAAGAGTTTGTCGGCGGTACTGTCCAGACACTTGTATTAAAATAGACGAGAGCGCGGTTGCCTTCGGTGTATTTCATCTTTGACTCGTTTACCGGAATAATAACGACAATCCCGTCGTTAAAATGCATTGTGTATTTGAACGTTGCGAGATAGAATGTAAAAGTATTTGCATCGATGCCGTGAACGTCGGTTGCGGTTATGCCGTGAACGGTTATGTTCATATTCTCGTCGATCGTAAGGTCGCCTAAAGTAGTGGAAGCTACGGCATTGGTAGATTCATAGCCTTCACTGTCCGTTTCTCCGCTGATTGCGATAGTTCTAAGCGCAGTCTTGTAAGTGCCGATAAACTTATTGTCGAATACAGTGACCGATGTGCTAGCCGTAAAATCCTTGTAATTAACTGTAGCCGTATACACGCCCGGTGTAAAGAAATCTACTTCGCCGGTTATCATGTCGACGGTGACGTCAACTTCGTTGTTGCCTTCGGTGATCGTGAATAGGTCGGGCAAATACACACTCTTGCCCGCCACGGAAGAGCCGGCAGTTGTTGTAATGCTTATATTGGAATTGATTATTAACGTGTATGAGAGCGTATGGCAAGCGGAATCTATGCCGTCCTCATAGACATTGATAGAGACTTCGTATGCACCGGGTTTATCAAAATCGATATCTTTACCTTTTACGATTTCCGCATAGCAAGTGAGTCCTCCACCAAGTCCGTCGGGGTTTTCGGTGAATTGCTGATCATAGCCGTTGATATACACGCTGAGATTGCTAAATAGGTTGTATGCCGTACCTTTTGAAATTGTAACTACGCTGTCAATAACCGAGCCGGAATATTCCTTGTCGACAACGTTGTATGTTATAGTTTTTTGAACGTTGGTAAAGTTTACTCCACCGGTTGCAGATATACTCTTTGTGTTGTAAGGAATAGTTATCGTGGCTTCGAAACTACCCTTTTGCGTAAAATCAATGGTTGACGTGTCGATATACTGCAAAATATCGCGATAACGTTCGCCGTTAATAATGACAATAAAGTCGGAAGCAAAGTCGTATGTTGCCTTGTCGGTGTCTTTCCTAATGTAGATCTTGTCGGATTTTGCATATTTTACGATAGCACCGGTTTTGACTGTGACAGTCGCCGTATACACAGTACCTTTATACGTCATCGTCATCATGTTTGTCCCTGCCTTGGTCTAAT
>CAVEYH010000102.1:0-3613 GCA_963620055.1 bacterium
TCTCTCTTGTAAGTTCGGGAGCATTTATGTATTTCTTCATTGCCTTAATAAAATCATCGGCAGTTTGTTTTGTGTTTTCCGTTTCAACTAACTTTGTTTCTAAGTCTTTAATCTCTCCCGCAAGCATCTTTGGGCGAAACGATCAAACGTATAGAACTTATTCACAAGCACATAAGAGAAGAAGACGTCCCCGAACACACGATTTTCGTGATAACGACCGACGGCATGGAGAATGCGAGCCGAGAGTATACGATAGATAAAATCCGCAAGCTTGTCGAAAAGAAAAAGGCAAGCGGTTGGGAATTCGTATTTTTGGGCGCAAATATCGATGCGATCAAGACTGCGGAGAGTTACGGAATGGATCGTTGCGATGCGGCTAAGTTTTGCGCGTGCGAGGGTGAAGTCGATCAGGTATACGGAGCGGTGTCCGAAAGATTGCTCATGACGAGAATGAAAGCCATGAAGCACGACAGAAGTTGGGCAAAGCATTTGGACGATTCGATAAAAGAACAAGACAACAAAACGAATAAATAGCAGACGAGCGGTGAGTTTTTTAATTTGTTAATTTTTCTTGAAAAACGCTTGACAAGTTGCTTGCGGTATGCTAAAGTAATATGGCACCCCTCGAATGAGGGTGTATTTTTGAGTTAGCATCAGGAGGCTCATTATGGCAACTTCCGCAAGGAATAAGATTACGCTAGCATGCACGGAATGCAAACAGCGCAATTACGACAATATGAAGAACAAGAAGAACGATCCCGACAGAATCGAGCTTAAAAAGTATTGCAAGTTCTGCAAGAAGCACACCGTTCACAAGGAAACGAAGTAATCGTTACTTTCACGGTACGGAAATCTTTTTAAGGAGAATCGACAATGGCAAAGGATAATAATTCCGCAGCAAAGCCGAAGAAAGAAAAGAAAAAGGGCGGGAACGTTTTCAAAGAGACGTTTTCCGAATTAAAAAAGGTTACTTGGCCTTCCTTTTCGACTGTCGTCAAGCAGACCGGCATAGTTTTGGCCGTCGTCTTGGTCTTTCTCGTAGTGCTCATGTGCTTCGACCAATTACTCGGTTGGCTGTACAAGTTACTTGTAAAAGGACTCGAATCGGGCACAGAAACGACATCGGCACTTCTTTCGGGAATTTTTTCGTTTACGAGTAGCGGAGTGGGGTTACCTCTATGGGCGTAGAAAATGCTAAGTGGTACGTCCTTCACACA
The DNA here is from genome assembly GCA_963620055.1 of bacterium. Classification (GTDB taxonomy): domain Bacteria; phylum Bacillota; class Clostridia; order Christensenellales; family Pumilibacteraceae; genus UBA10677. The sequence continues at coordinate 1,218 of CAVEYH010000102.1, forward strand.
TATTCCGGTTACGAGAATATGGTCAAGGAAAACCTCGTGCTAGTATTTAAGAAAAACGATCTTCTCGACAAATTGTTTGAGATCACGATTCCCATGGAAGACGTCGTAGAAGAGAAGAACGGCAAGCGCAAGATTGTTCAGCACCGTATGATGCCGTGCTACGTTTTCGTAAAGATGGATTATAACAACGACATGTGGCATATCGTCACCAATACCCGCGGTGTTACCGGCTTTGTCGGGCCGAAAGGCTATCCGCTTCCGCTCACCGACGAGGAAGTTAAGCGTATGCATCTCGAGCGTCCCGCAGTCGTCACCACAAATTTTGTGGTCGGTCAGTCTGTCAAGGTTACCGAAGGAGCACTCGAAGGCTTTATCGGCACGATCGACGCACTCGACATTGCCGCAAGCAAGTGCAAAGTCACGGTTAGCATGTTCGGTCGTATGACTCCCGTCGAGCTTGAACTCTATCAGATCGAGCCGGCAGACGTCGTCAACGAAGACTAATCAAGTCAAATTACATAACCGCGCAAAAACCAATTAAGTTATATAGTTCGGGAGAACGTGAAAGCGTTCGTTATCACCGCGATTGTATAAATTACAAAATTTATTACAAGGAGAAACGCTACAATGGCAAAGAAACTTCAAGCAGTCGTAAAACTGCAGTTACCCGCCGGAAAAGCGACCCCGGGCCCCCCTGTTGGCTCGTCCCTCGGTCCTCACGGCATCAACATTCCGGGTTTTACCAAGGAATTTAACGAAAAGACCAGAGGTCAGGAAGGACTTATCATCCCGGTCGTAATCAGCATTTACGCCGACAGATCCTTCACTTTCGTCCTCAAAACCCCTCCGGCACCCGTCCTCATCAAGAAGGCGTGCGGCATCGAGAGCGGTTCTGCAAAGCCTAACAAGGACAAGGTTGCAAAGATCACGAAGGAGCAGATCAAAGAGATCGCTACCCTCAAGATGCCAGACCTCAACGCAGCTTCCCTCGAGAGCGCAATGAGCATGATTGCCGGCACGGCGCGCAGCATGGGCGTCGTAGTCGTGGACTAACGGAGGTGCGCTATGAAATACGGTAAGAAATACTCCGACAGCATCAAGGCTGTAGACATCAGCAAGTATTATGATGTAAACGAAGCGGTTAAGAATGTGCTCGCTACCGCAAAGGCTAAATTCGACGAAACGATCGAACTTCACGTTCGTTTAGGTGTCGATCCTCGTCAGGCAGATCAGCAGGTTCGCGGAACCGTCGTTCTTCCTAACGGAACCGGCAAAACCGTGAAAGTCCTAGTTATCGCACGTGGCGACAAGGCCGATGCCGCTATCAAGGCAGGTGCCGACATCGTAGGTGCAGAGGATATCATTGCTAAGATCCAGACTCAGAACTTCCTTGATTTCGACGTAGTTATCGCTACCCCCGATATGATGGGACAGCTCGGTAGAGTTGCTAAGATCCTCGGTCCTAAAGGACTTATGCCGTCTCCTAAGAGCGGTACGGTTACCATGGATGTTGTCAAAGCAATCAACGAAACCAAAGCCGGCAAGGTTGAGTATCGTGTCGACAAGACCGCTATCATTCACTGCCCGATCGGCAAGAAGTCTTTCGGCGAAGAGAAGATCGCTGAGAACTTCAATACACTTATGGACGCTATCGTCAAGGCAAAGCCTGCCGCAGCAAAAGGTATCTACGTCAAGAGCGTAACCCTAGCCAGCACGATGGGCCCCGGCGTAAAAGTCGCGTTCAGAGTGTAAAACTAAATAATTTATCCTACCGCAGACAGCAAGTGCGAAAGCGTAAACCGAAAGGACTTGCCGAGGTAACGGAGCTTCTTTTAGTCGGCACATGCCGAAAACAAAGGAATTCAATCCGATTGCCTCTATGCGGGCGGTCGGATTTATTTTATAATCTTTAAAGGAGGTTTATAATGTCAGCAGAATCCATTAAATTAAAAGAACAACAAGTAGCCGAGTATGCCGAGAAGTTCGGTAAGGCTAAATCTGTCGTCCTCGTCGATTATTGCGGACTTACCGTTGCCGAAGACACTGCTATGCGTAACGAAATGCGTAAAGCAGGCGTAGAGTACAAGGTTATCAAAAACCGTCTTATGTCTCGCGCATTCGCTTCAGCCGGTATCAAAGACTTCGAGGTCATCGAAGGTCCTACCGCCGTTGCCGTTTCTTACGACGACGCAGTCGCTCCCAGCAAGATCGTCATGGACACCGTTAAAAAGACCAACGAAAAAATCACCGTCAAGGGTGGTGTGGTCGAAGGCAAAGTCATGGATGCAAACGGAATCAAATCCGTTGCTACCATTCCTGCGAAGCCCGTTCTCGTGGCTCAACTCCTCGGCATGCTGCAGTCGCCTATTCGCGGACTTGCAGTTGCGCTCTCCGAG
>CAVEYH010000103.1:0-3604 GCA_963620055.1 bacterium
CGGAAACTCACTACTACAACAAAAAAAACCGCTAGGCTTTTGCCATGGCGGTTTTGCTTTTATCGACGTATAATTTTATAGTTCCGTGCGAGAATTGAGAGCGTGAGAGAGAGTGACTTCGTCGGCGTACTCGATTTCGCTACCCATGCTGATGCCCTGAGCGATGCGAGTGACCTTGATACCCATCGGTTTAAGGAGCCGAGCAAGATACACGGCGGTTGCCTCGCCTTCCACGTCGGGATTGGTCGCAATAATGATTTCTTTCACATCACTAAGCCGAGAGAGTAGTTCTTTGATGCGCAAACTGTCGGGACCTTTGCCGTTGAGCGGATCCAAAGTCCCGCCCAAAACGTGATAGACGAACGTTCTGCCGGCTACACGTTCGAGCGAAAGAATGTCTTTCGGCTCGCTGACCACGCAAATCACACTGTGATCGCGCGTCTTGCAAATGTCGCAAACGTCATCTTCGGTAAAGTTACCGCACACGGAGCAGAATTTGATCTTTTCCTTGACTTCGCGGATAGCGTCCGAAAACTCGATCGCATCGGCATTTTCCATATTTATCACGGCATAAGCATAACGCATGGCGGTCTTTTGTCCGACACCTGGGAGCGTCATGAATCGCGCGATCAATTTTTGTATAGAATCCGGTTGACGCATGGTATTACAGCATACCGCCTACGCCTGCCGGCATAAGCGATGCGGAGAGTTCGTCCGCCTTTTCGGTAGCCGAGTTAAAAGCCGCCGCCACGAGATCTTCGAGCATTTCCACGTCGTCCGGATCGATCGCCTCGGGCTTTATCGTCACTTTCGTGACTCGCTTGTCACCCGTCATGGTGACGGTAACCATACCGCCTGCCGTGCCTTCGACCTCGGTGTTTTTGATCTCTTCCTGAGCCTGTTTCATTTGTTCTTGTAGTTTTTGGGCCTGCTTCATCATGGCTTGCATATTCATGCCTCCGCCCATGCCGAAACCGCCTCTTCCGCCGTATGCCATACTTTAATCTCCTTTCACCGCCTAAAAGCGGTATGTAATTTACTTTTTGATATTGATCTTCGCATCGCCGATCATTTTTTTGATCCGTGCGATCTCGCCGTCCATGTCAACGTTGCCCGACTTCTTATTGATAAACAGAGTATACGGTGCACCGTCCTCACGTAGGGCGCGCTCGATCGAGGTGCGTATATCGTCACCGTTTAACCGCATAAAGCTGTCCGCCTCTGCCCAAAGCACCAGCTTGTCGCCATGCACTTCTACGTCCGTCACTCGATTGATAAGCGCAAACGCCTGCGCGGACTCGCGATTTCTAAACCAAGTGAGCAAACGTCCCCACACACTCTTTGCGTCCATTTCCTTGTTTGTCGAGTTTTTGCGTACGGGCGATACGGTCTCGGCCTGTTTTATCGGTTGCGGTTGAGTGGTAGCCGTGATTGCCCCCGACTTTACCGCACGTTCGAGCCGAGTAAGTCTCTCCTCGATTGCCGAATAGTCCGCCATCGCAAGCTTTGCCGCTTTTAGCGATGCGCATTCTAGTACTATGCGCGGTGAAATCGAATACCTAAGCTCGGAATCGATGGCGCTGAAAATCGTGATCACCGACACTAAAAACTCCACGGAATAGCCTTCCGCCTCGCTCCTCATTCGCTCGATCTCGTCTCTTGAGCCTAGCACGTTCATGCTGTTGGCCGTCTTTAATACGAGTAAATCGCGCGCATACGAACAGAGATCTTTTGCGATAAGCCCCACACTCTTGCCTGCCGAACAAGCCTTGTCGACAGCCGTAAGCGTCCCCGCAATATCCGAAGCGGCTATCGCTCCGAAAAGCTCGCGCGTGCTTTCCTTTCCGCCCGCACCGAGTACGCCCAAAACGTCCGAATATGTGAGGTTGTCCGAGTAGTTCATGCACCTGTCCGCTATCGACAACATGTCGCGCACCGAGCCTTCCGCCGCCGTCGCAATCAGGTCGAGTGCCTCTTCGTCTGCCGTCACGTTCTCCATAGAGTACACTTTTCTAAGGTACTCTTTTAGCGTAGGTTCGGGCACAAGCCGAAAATCGAATCGCATGCACCGTGACATTACAGTCGCGGGGAGTTTGTGTACTTCCGTCGTCGCAAGAATAAAAATGACGTGGGCAGGCGGTTCTTCGAGAGTTTTGAGTAGCGCGTTGAAAGCGGACGGAGACAGCATGTGCACTTCGTCGATAATATACACTTTGTACTTGCCCGAAACAGGCGGATACTGTACGTTGTCTATGATATCGCGGATCTGATCGACACCATTGTTCGATGCCGCATCCAGCTCGATTATGTCTATATTGCTAGGACCGTTTAACGCTCGGCAAGTCTCGCACTCTCCGCAAGGCGATCCGTTCACGGGGTCAAGACAGTTTACCGTACGTGCAAAAATCCTCGCACAAGTCGTCTTACCCGTGCCACGACTTCCGGTAAAAAGATACGCGTGAGTGACGTGTCCGCGCTTGACTTGGTTAATGAGCGTGCGCGTAACGTGTTCTTGCGCTATTACATCCCCGAACGTCGCGGGGCGATATTTTCTGTACAATGCCAACATGTGCCTGCCCTCGATAATTTTCTTGCCGATCTGATCGCTTTTAAGTATACCAAACACTCGCACTTTTGTCAAAGATTTGTCGTAAGGTTTGTTTTTTTGCAACCGCCACTATTTTTTACAAAAACCGCAATAATTTTTCTAAAACTATTGACAAACAATAATTTATGTGTTAAAATGCTTGTACAAGCAAAAAGTTGCTTGCGGTTTTAGTTTTCACTTTTTTTTAAGAGTGCAACATAAAACAAGGGTTTCCCGAGAAAGTCGCAGCAAACATTTTAACAAGCGTTTATAGCGCGGGATAGAGCAGTTGGTAGTGCGTGTGGCTCATACGTAGCACGAGCAACGCGAGTATAACCCGAAGCGACAAGGGTTTCCCGAAAAAGTCGCAACGAACATTTTTTCTTGACTATATAGCGCGGGATAGAGCAGTTGGTAGCTCGTCGGGCTCATAACCCGAAGGTCGTGCGGTTCAAGTCCCACTCCCGCAACCATTGCAAGAATCTATATTATAGGTTCTTGCCCCATTTAACAAATGCCGTCAGACGTAAGATTTGACGGCATTTGTTTTTTTTGTTCCAATGTGTATGTGCGTGTTTAAGAATATTGCGCCTTCGCCTAGATCTCTCGACTCCACTTCGTTCCGCCCGAGATGACGGGGCTAGTGGTACACGTTCCGCCTAGGTCTCTCGGCTACGGCTTGCGCCTAGGTCTCTCGGCTACGGCTTGCGCCTAGGTCTCTCGGCTCCACTTCGTTCCGCCCGAGATGACGGGGCTAGTGGTACACGTTCCGCCTAGATCTCTCGACTCCGTTCGAGATGACGGAAGGGCTACGGCTACCGCCTAGATATCCAAGGTTGCGCCCTAGGATGACGGAAGGATTTTTTTCGGCTTGTCGTGTGGTTAGGTGTCTTTTTGGGCTACCATTACCGCTACAAGAAAGTGCGCCACGGTTATCATTACCGCTACAAGAAAGTGCGCCACGGCTAACGTTATCGCCTCGGTTGTCACACGATGCACTTACTTCCACCTACTTGT
>CAVEYH010000104.1:0-1833 GCA_963620055.1 bacterium
CGTGCCATCGGGTATAGAATATATTGAAAAGTAAGAGGATCTCTTTATCGACGAATAAGGGGATCTTTTATAATAAAAAAACACAAACGATATTGCAATTTTTTACAGAGATTATTAAAAATATTGACTAATATGTAAAAACGGTTGTATAATGTAGTCAACCTAGATTCGTAAGAGGCAATTATGTACGATTCGATAATTATAGGCGGTGGGCCTGCGGGACTTACCGCAGCAATATATCTTGGAAGAGCAAAAAGAAAAACGATCGTAGTCGAGAAGATTTTTGCCGGCGGGCAGGCCGGTGTTTTGCCTACTATCGAGAACTACCCGGGCGCAGAAAAAATATCGGGTTACGAACTTATCGAGAGAATGACGGTGCAGGCAAAAAGCTTTGGTGTCGAATTTGTTTCCGGCGAAGTTGTTGCCGTGGAAAAAGCCGAAAACAGCTATACGGTACGCCTAAAAAACGGACAAACGCTAGACGGGAAAGCCGTTGTCGTAGCTAGCGGATGCAAAGCAAAAGGGCTGGGGTTAGCCGGAGAGGATGACCTAATTGGTGCGGGTGTAAGTTATTGCGCAACTTGCGACGGAAACTTTTTTCGCGGTAGAACAGTTGCCGTGGCAGGCTATGGCGAAAAAGCGAGAGAAGCCGTCGAATATTTGATCAAACTTGCGTCTAAAACATATTTAATCACCACGGATGACATAGAAGTAGACGGCGCGGAAAGAATAGATGGCAGAGTGACTTCGCTCATAGGGAAACCGCTTAATGCTATCGAAGTCGCTACCGAAAATAAAAAGATCACACTCGAAGTAAACGGCTTGTTTATTTCGGCAGGTTATACACCGATCACGCATTTTGTGTCAGGTCTCGCAGAACTTGACGAACACGGTTACGCGGTGACGGATGAAAACATGTGCATGGGAGACGGTATTTATGCCGTGGGTGATGTAAGGAAAAAGAACTTGCGCCAGATCGTAACGGCAACGTCGGACGGAGCGATCGCGGCCGGTGCGATCATTAAATATATCGCAAGCAAAAACAGGAGATAATTATGCCACTAATAGAGTTTCAGTGTAAAGAATGCGGGAAAGTATTCGAGGAGCTAGTCGGCACTACCGATAACGCCCCGAAATGCCCCGATTGCGGTGGCGAAACGGAGCAAAAATATAGCGGAAAATGCTGGGTAAACTCGGTGCATAAGGGCGAATGTACAGGGCATTGTGCCACTTGCAAAGGTTGCCATTAAGGAAATAAAACAAACGGAGGTAAGCATCATGGAAATTAAAGATGCGATTTATGGTAGAAGAAGCGTAAGAAAATACTTGCCACGCGCCGTCGAGAGGGAAAAGCTCGATGCCGTGTTGCGTGCGGGCAGTTATGCGCCCAGCGCAATGAACAATATGTCACGTCAGTTTGTTGCTATAACGAAACCGGAACTACTTACCGCGCTCAATAAAGCGGTAGAAAAGTCCGCGGATCAAGAACTTGTCGCACGAATAAAGAGCCGTAGCGATAATGGCGAATTTGACTTTTTCTACAAAGCCCCCGTGCTTATTGCCGTATGTGACGATCCGAACGGTATGCGCCCGACGGAAGACTGTGCGACCGCACTCGAAAATATGTTTTTGGCAGCGTATGACGAAGGACTAGGTTCATGTTGGATCAATCAACTCACGAATATATGTGACGCGCCCGAAATTCATGCCGTACTAACAAAAGCAGGTATGAAGGACGGATATCGTGTGTACGGTTGTTGCGCACTCGGATATGCGGACGGCGAGCCAAAACTTGTAAAACCAAAAACTAACGAAATAATCATTTGCTAAGGG
>CAVEYH010000104.1:1843-3055 GCA_963620055.1 bacterium
GCTAAGGGAAAAATAGATATGGATATTAAAATAGTTAATTTATCTGAAATTTACGGAATCGGCGGAAACGCGACGCTTAAATGCTTTTTGCACAAGGGCGAGGGAGAAATGGAACCGTACAATCAAAATTTACCTGCAATGATCGCAGTACCGGGCGGAGGATACCACTTTGTGTCTGAGCGCGAAGGCGATCCGGTAGCGATCGACTTTTTTAACCGTCACTACAATGCTTTTACGCTTATGTACAGTATTGCACCCGAGGCAAGGTATCCGCAGTCTCTTACCGAGCTTGCTTGTGCGGTAGATTATATCAAGACGCATGCGGAAGAATTACACGTAAACCCATGCAGAGTTTTTGCGTCAGGCTTTTCGGCAGGCGGCCATCTCGTAGGTTGCCTCGCAAATTTCTATAAAAATTTGCCTGTATCCGAAGTAAACGGTAAAAAATTAAATGCTTCGCTTGCCGGGATAGTGTTAGGTTATCCGGTGATCAATCCGGAATCGCACGCAGGATCGTTTGCAAACTTACTCAATACCGAGGATATGAACTTACCGCAAGTACAGGCTTTGTCGCTCGACAAATCTGTCACCTCGAATAATCCACCATGCTTTATTTGGACAACGGCAGAGGATAGTTGTGTCGATCCGATGGCAACGATTGACTACACGACGGCACTACTTAAGAACAAAGTTATCGTCGAGAGCCATATTTTTCCGTACGGCTGGCATGGGGGTAGCGTAGCGGATGAGCGAGTGCTTACTGCCGATCAGGTTAATATTTTTTCTAGAGTAAAAGTTTGGACGGAGCTTGCCGCACAGTTTTTAGCAAGCCTTCCCGACAGAAACTAATCGCGTTTTTTGCGTGTTTAACATATTAAATCTACGGTACTTAAAAAGGAGAAGAACAAAAAATGACAAGTATCAAAGAAATGAAGCAAGCCGCAAAAGCTCAGCTTAACGGCAAATGGTTGCTTACGGTTGGTGTGATTATAGTGGCATCGCTGATCGTCGGAGCATTATCGTTCACGTTTATCGGATCGTTGATTTTCGCAGGTGTTATCGAGTTTGGTATATGCGCATATCTACTTTCCGTCACAAGAAACAAAGACACAAATTTCGGTAAACTTTTTGTTGGTTTTAACCGCTTTGGCGACTCATGCGTAACCGGTATCCTAATGATGATCTACGAAGCACTTTGGTCACTCCTATTCG
>CAVEYH010000104.1:3065-3584 GCA_963620055.1 bacterium
GTTCATTATGCAGGACCATCCCGAATTATCCGGCAATGAGGCAATCACTAGGAGCCGTGAAATGATGAATGGACACAAGTTCGACTTGTTCTTACTTGACCTATCGTTTATCGGCTGGTACCTACTCGGTATTCTCACGCTTGGTATCTTGAATATTTTCTACATCGAGCCGTACCATATGGCTACTCGCGCAAACTTCTATGAGCAGCTCCGTATTGACACAGATGGCGCACCCGAAAAAGCTGAAACAGCCGAAGTTATCGCAACCGAAACAGAAGCTTCCGGCGAAGATAAAGAATAATACAGAAGGCAAAATTTAACGCACACAAGCCATTGTCAGAAAATCAAGTATGACAGTGGCTTTTCGCTACTTAATGCAATCATTCAAAAAGACAAAATCATTTTGACGACAGAACTTTTTATTTTTAATAAACGAGCATAAAACGATTGACAAAAATACAAATAATCGGTACAATTTTATCGATAATATTTTGGGAGAAAATGATGACTGACGATAGA
>CAVEYH010000105.1:0-3579 GCA_963620055.1 bacterium
CCCAAACGGTTTTCAAGACCGCCTCGTTATGACCGCTTCGATAAGCCTCCAAAAGCAAGCCTCATTATTTTATTACAATTTTCTAAAAAAAGCAACTATTTTTTGCGATATAGAAACATTCTTTTGTAAATGCGGTGCATATTCAATAAAGAGAGTAAAAAATATTTTGTAAGGCGCATGCGTTTGTCGGCGAACTTACAAGTAAATTTACGTTATTGAAGTGCGAATGGCTAATTTACTCGACAAAATTGTGCGGATATTATAGAATAGAGCCGTGGAATATAGGGCAGACAATTTATTCGGCACTAAAACGCGTGTATGGGAAGTCGACTTTTTGCGAGGTGTGGCGATCCTTTTGATGTGCTTTGACCATTTTATGTATGATCTTAGCATATTTGATTCGTTCTTCTCGGATTTTTACATCAACGCTCCGATGTTTTTGTATCGATACCAAACGGTCGCATATAATTATTACAACAATTCTATGTTCCGTGAGACTTTCCATTATATCTTTGCAACGCTGTTCTTACTGCTTTCCGGTATAAGTTGCACGTTTTCTCGCAACGACGGAATGCGCTGTGCGAAACTTTTTATTTTTTCCGCGTTACTTACGACGGCAACCGCGCTAATCGATTCGTATGCAAATCTCGGCGCGCTGGTCATATTCGGTATTATTCAACTGCTTGCGTTTGCATCGCTGGCGTATTTTCTTATCAACAGATTCCTAAAAAACGATCTGTGGCTCCTTATATTCGGTGCGGTATTCATAATCGTCGGAATAGCGATTAAGTGGTACGCCGTCCCTTTTATCCCTATGCCGACCGATCCGCAAAAAGCTTGGGAGACCATATCCAAAGCAGTCATAGGCTTGACTAGAGTCGGAGCCGATCACTTTCCGCTCTTTCCGTGTGCCGGCGTGGTATTGTGGGGCGCATACATAGGTAAAAAGTTCTATCCTAACCGTAAGTCGCTATTACCTATGCTGGACGGGGCTTGGAACAGAGGTTTCTGCATGATCGGGCGCAATACTTTATGGATATATCTTTTTCATCAACCGCTCATTGCCGGCATAATAGTTATTATGGGACTCATGTGCGGGTTATCCGTTTAGCAACTTATCATAAAGGAGAACTTCGTTGGACAACAAGCATAAAACATTATATATGGCGATAGCCGATACTGCGACAAAGCGCCACGCCGAGGCCGCACTCACTTTTATGGGCGCAAAAATCGACTACAAAAGTATGCTAGCCGATATAAATGCTATTGCCGGTTGGTTTCGTCGTGCCGGTATAGACGAAGGCGATGTCGTCACGCTGTGCATGCCGAATATTCCGCAATGCGTTATTTGTTTTTATGCACTGTCGAAAATCGGTGCAATCGCACACATGGTACACCCCTTGGCTCCCGAAACTCAGCTAAGCGAATATATGACAGAAGTTAAAAGCAAAATGCTCGTTATCTCGGATTTTTCCGTCGAGAAATATCCGAAACTACTTGCCGAGTACCAGACACTAGTGTGTTCTCCGGCGCAATATTTAGGCTTTATTCGTAAATCATTCTATGCTATCCGCACAATATCGGTGCAAAATCTTGTAAAAAAGTTGCCTAACGTCACGCCGTATTCGCAAGCTTTGAAGTCGAGCGAGCCAAAAATCGCGGCATTTCGTAATCCGGAGGCTCCGGTAGTGTACTTGCATTCCGGTGGTACGGGCGGACGTTCCAAAACCATAATACTGTCATCTCGCGCGATAAATGCGCTTACCGACCAAAGTCTCGATATTTTAGGTGTAACGGAATTCGACGGCGGTTGCATGCTGGCGGTGTTGCCCATGTTCCACGGATTCGGTTTGGCTATGGGCATACATGCTATGCTATGTTGCGGTGGCACCGATACACTCATGGCAAAGTTCCATACGGCAGATACGATTACACTTATTGAACAAAATAAAATTAACTACCTGATCGGCGTGCCGGTACTTTACAAAGCACTACTCTCTCGTGAAGAGTTCTCCGGTGACAAACTAAAAAATTTGCGCGTTGCGTTCGTCGGCGGAGATTACGTCCCCAAGGGGCTCATCACGGAGTTTAACGAGCGTATGAAAAAATATGGTTCTAAAGCCAGACTCTACGAAGGCTACGGGCTTACGGAAACCGTAACCGTATGTGCGGTAAATACCGATCGTGCGCATCGTGACGGCAGTATCGGCAAGCCTATCGGCGGAGTTAAAATTGCCGTGTTTGACGGCGATAAAATGTCGGGAACGGGTGAAATGGGTGAGCTTTGTATTAGCGGTGACGTGCTTATGAACGGCTATTTGCACGATGAAGTAGCAACACAATCGGCATTCTTTGACTATAACGGTGAAACGTTTGTTAGATCGGGGGACATCGGCTCGATCGACAAGGACGGTTTTGTATATTTTCGCTCACGCATAAAACGTATCGCCAAGGTCAAAGGCGTTACGGTATTCCCGTCTGAAATCGAAAAGTTGGTTATGGACGAAGTCGATGCGGTCAAGGAGGCTTGTGCCGTTTCGGTACCGGACGAGCGTATCGGCGATGCAATCATATTGTTTGCCGTGACTAAAACTCAACCGGACGAAACCGATAAAACGAAACTTTCACAAGAAATCTCAGCACTTATAACCGAAAAACTGTCCGCATATTCTGCCCCGCAAAAAGTATATTATGTCTCGGAATTCCCGAAAACACTCGTCGGAAAAATCGATGTCAATAAATTAAAAGAAATCCACCTCGGGACGGTATAATAAACTAGTCCGTACGCAACACAATCATGCTTTGAGCAATTGCAATCGTTGTAACAAAACCGAACACAAAGCAAGTTGCACCGATTTTTACTCTCAAATCGTTGACAAATATTTATACTTACGATATAATGAAAAAGCTATCGCAGTTTACGTAGCCTCATGAGCGCGGAGAAATACCCAAGAGGCTATAAGGGGACCCCCTGCTAAGGGGTTAGTACGGTGATAAACTGTAGCGCGAGTTCGAATCTCGCTTTCTCCGCCAATAAAAACCTAAATCGAACCGTAAAAGTTTGGTTTAGGTTTTTGTTTTGTAAAAAATGTGTGTTTTTGTGTCTTTTTTGCTAAAATATGGGATTTTTTAGACAGTTTTGGGAAATGGATTTTGGGGTTGTAGGGTGTGTATGGTGTTCGTACAACAGTGTTTGTTTCACTTCCACACTAGGAAAAATTAAGTAATTGCATAAAAATTAGGCGGATAAATTTTTATAAGTTATCTGCCTAAATTTTTGTGTATTAAATTTTGATTAAATATTTGCGGTTGCAAGTAGGTATTTCTTTTGAAGGCTGTTTCGTCTTCTCCAAATTGTAGTACGGTTGACGTTATATATTCTTGAGATTTGCTGACAAGAAAGTCCGCTCATTAAGTGATTTAGTGTTTCTTCTTCGCCTTTGGTAAGTTTCATTCGTTCTACAACGCCGTCAAATGCCGTATAATCGTTGTTTTGTTCGTCGTCGAGTGAATTATCATAACCGTTTGTTTTGACGTTCTCGTTAAGGCTTACGGTCATTTGCATAGGTCTTAAGTACT
>CAVEYH010000106.1:0-3571 GCA_963620055.1 bacterium
TAGGCTTGTTTTTCTATATCGTCTCTTCGCTAGACGATAAATCGATACTTTTTTACGTTGTCGATGGGGAACGCTAATATATTCTCATGCAATGTTTATTTTATATTATATTCCTTGATATCTCTTTGCGCCTGACGGTCGAGATCGCGCTCGCGAATAACGTTCTTTTTATCATAAGCGTGTTTGCCTTTACATAAACCGAGCTCGATTTTTAGATAACGGCCCTTAAAGTACGCTCTGAGCGGTACAAGCGTAAAACCTTTTTCACGGACTTTGCCTATGAGCCTTGCTATTTCGCGTTTGTGTAATAATAGCACGCGATCGCGAATCGGATCAAGATTGAATACAGAGCCCTTTTCGTATGGTGCGATACGACAATTTTTTAGAGTGATACCGCCGTTTTCGACAAAACAAAAACTGTCGGCAACATTGATATGTCCCATTTTTGCGGACTTTACTTCCGCTCCCGACAGTGATATACCCGCTTCGACGGTCTCTTCTACAAAATAATCGAATCTTGCCTTTTTATTTACGGCAACTTCCTTAATTCCCATGTTGTCCTCTCTCGATGGATTGGTCTATCCTTGCAACAAATTATTCATTACTTACCGACACAAAACTTCTTGAAAATTTCTTCAGCAAGTGCGTCGCTACCGGTAACGCCGGTAATGCGTCCGAGCGCCGCATACGCCTCATATAAATCCGCGGAAATAAGTTCCGGCGGAACGGTGCCTAACGATTCTTTTGCACGATCGATCGCAACTTTTGCATCACGAACACAACTAAGCTGGCGCATATTGTTTATTGACGCTCCGCCCGTACTCGTCACTTCGCTTGCCTTGAAAATCCGCGATTTAAGTTCGTCTATGCCTTCGCCGGTGACTGCACTCACAACAACCGCACCTTCAATTTCTGGCTTTTGTAAGTCGATTTTATTCTCGGCAATTATGACTTTTCTGCCGTTCTCCGCGAGCTTTTTCGCAAAGCTGTCCGTCTCTTCGTCATGTTCTCCGGCAACGGCCACGACTATTGCAACGTCACACTCGTTTGCCGCAACCTTAGCACGCTCGACACCTTGTCTTTCCGGTAACGATTGAGTTTCCCTTAGCCCTGCGGTATCGGTAAGCACAAATTTCATTCCGTTGTAAATATAGCTTTCGGTAAGTGTGTCACGCGTTGTTCCTTTTTCTGCCGTGACAATCGCACGGTCATAGCCGAGTAGCGCATTCATAAGGCTTGATTTGCCGGCATTGGGTTTGCCGACAAGTGCAACTCGCACTCCGTCACGCACTATTCTGCCTGTTTTGAACGAATCTATAAGCGCGTTTATCTCGGTTTGAATCTCGGTTATATCGTCCGTCAGCTCTTCTGCGGTCTCGACTTCGACGTCCTCTTCCGGATAATCGATTGCTGCCTCGGTCTTGGCTCGAGCGGTCACAACTGCCGACTGTAATTTTTCGATGCGACGACGAAGTTCTCCGGATAAAAGCGAGTACGCTCCGCGCATTTCCGCCTCAGTTTCGGCATTGATTACGTCATAAATGCCCTCTGCTCCCGTAAGATCGATTTTGCCGTTTGCAAATGCTCGCGCGGTAAAATCGCCACCCTCCGCTTGAGTAAAACCTTGCTCGGTAATAAAGTAATTTACCACTCCGCGCAAAAGTGCCGGACTACCGTGGCAGAATAGTTCCACACTGTCCTCACCCGTATACGAACGAGGAGCTCTGTAGTAAACCGCCACCGCATCATCAGTGATATTGCCGGCTTCGAGTACGCCGTGATATACATGATTCGGCTCGGGAATACGAGTGCGAAACGGTTTGAATGCTGCCGTAACACCGCGCAATGCGTCTTTACCGCTTATTCTTATTATGCCGATAGCTCCCGGACCAAGTGCCGATGCTATCGCTATGATTGTCTTGTCTTTACCGGTCATAACTTTTTTATTGTAACATTTTAAGCACGTCTTGTCAATCATAGGTATGGATATATAAACCTATATAAGCACCGTACACAATAACTGATTGTTTTTAATGCGTGTTGTCTTGCATTTTGCAAGATGCCATAAAAAACAAAACGACGAAAGACCAAAAGTCCTTCGCCACTTTGTCACTGACTTAATTTGTCTTAGATGTTAAGAAGACGTAGAATGTGCTTGCTGAGAATCATGAGAACTAAGTCACAGATCCAAATAATGTTCCAGCCAAGTACAAGGCGTAGGATGCCGGCCACAATCTTGCCTTCGCTAATTCTGGTGACAACACCGCAAATCCAAGATGTTACGGGGATAATCGCCAAGATAACGCTAACAAGATAACTAAGTCCGAAATAATCGCTCTTTGCCATAATTAAACAATCCTCCTATTAAGTATTATTATCATTATACACACTACGACGACATTTGTCAAAGAATTTGCAAATATGTCTCAAAACATTTTTACAATTGTATCATTTCTCTTTGATAAAATTTGCTTTACTTTACTCGCTTTTTTGCGTTATACTGATCATATGTTTGAAAATAAAAACAAGTTAAGAGGCAAATTTGTCTGTTCAAAATCAAAAGCCGAGCTAAAAAGTAGCCAGATTACACGATCGATTATTTTGGGTATTGCGCTCGCGTGCTTTGTCGTGCCACCGCTATTCCTCAAAAGCCAAGCGATAAAGGTCTTTTCCGAAAACAATTATACTCCGTTTATTACCACTTATGTTATGCTCGTATTGTTTACTGCGGCTATGCTACTTTATACGTTTATTGCATCGCTAACCCGCTATCGTTTCCGCAGTGAGGTCCCCGAAAAATATGCTCCGCGCTCCGGATTCGAAAAACATACGTTTGCGTGCTTTGAGTGGTCAAAAGTACTAACTGTCATTGTTGCAATCGTTTATGCTGGAATGTGTGCTTATGCTTATTCTCATCAGTCTGTTGTACTCGCGATTCTTGAATGTGTCGCTGCGGCATTGACAGTTTATGCTCGAAAAATCACGTTCGATACCTACTCGTCTTCACTCACTCTCGTGCCCGTTGATGAGGTTTCAAATGCTACGGAAAATCTTGACGAAGAAACCGAGAAAAATGCACTCGCCTCGGATAACAATGCGACAGACACAATGACTAAAATGTCGAATACTAGACTAAAAACTGACAATCCCGATGCCGAGAAAAATCTCTCGGACGAGGTCGAAGATTTCTACGACGATAAGGATTAGAAACAGACTCTGCACGTGTCAGCAAAAAAATAGAATGCAAGCTTTAAGTCTTCGCTAACAGCTCAAAAAATCGCTACACACATTTTAGAGTAGTGATTTAATTTTTATAGAATCTTATTAAGGCTGTTTACGCGCTTTAAGAAATTCCGCACGATAAACTTAGTAATATTGTTTGACAAACACGCCACTTTTGTGATATAAATAAAAAGCTGCCAACGAGTAACCGATATGGAGAGATGGCAGAGCGGTTGAATGCGCACGATTCGAAATCGTGTTACGGCTGAAACCGTACTGGGGTTCGAATCCCCATCTCTCCGCCAATAAAAACCTAAATCGAACCGTAAAAGTTTGGTTTAGGTTTTTG
>CAVEYH010000107.1:0-1418 GCA_963620055.1 bacterium
CTCCGGGACTGCCTCGATGGAAGCCGTTATTATTAACACACTCACTAGTAAAGATAAGGCATTGGTCGTAAACGGAGGAAGTTTCGGCGCAAGGTTTGTTGAATTGCTTAGAATTCACGAAATACCGTATACTGAAATAAAGCTTGAACACGGAAAGGCATTGACGGCGGAAATGTTAAGTCCGTTTGAAAAGGCAGGCTTTACCGCATTCTTGGTAAACGGACACGAAACCTCTACGGGTGTTAAATATGATATTGAAATGATTCACAAATTTTGTGAACGTAACAATTTATTTTTGATAGTTGACGCAATAAGTTTATTTCTTGCAGACGAATTCGACATGACAAAATCGGGAGCGGGAGTAATGATTACCGGATCACAGAAGGCACTTGCGTGTAACCCTGGAATTTCTGTTATTGTGCTATCTCCTGCGGCATTGAAACGTATAGACGGAATAGATCCGAAATGCATGTATTTGAATCTCAAGAGCGCACTTTCTAATGCCGAGAGAGGACAGACACCTTTTACTCCGGCAGTCGGTATTCTAAGACAAATTCATGAAAGATTGAAAGAGATTGATACTAACGGCGGTGCGGATGCGGAAGTAAAAAGAACAGCATCTTTAGCTACTTATTTTAGGAGTAAGATTAAAGATCTTCCGTTTGAAATAGTTTCCGAATCGATGTCTAACGCGGTTACGCCCCTGCACCCGTTAAATGTTTCGGCATACGGTGTGTTCACTACATTAAAGGACGAATACGGAATTTGGGTTTGTCCGAACGGCGGGGATATGAAAGATACGATTTTTCGTGTGGGGCATATCGGTTGCTTGACAACCGACGATTACGATTCGCTGATCTCTGCGTTATACGATATGCAGAGTAGGGGGTTGTTATGATAAAAGTAATCACATACGGCACATACGATTTACTGCACTATGGACATATAAGACTGCTTGAAAGGGCAAAAGCTCTCGGAGATTACCTTATAGTTGGTGTGACTAGCGATGACTTCGATAAATCGAGAGGGAAAATCAACAACCAGCAATCGCTGATGGAAAGAATAGCTGCCGTAAAAGCGACGGGTATAGCTGACGAGATAATTATAGAAGAATACGAAGGGCAAAAAATAGACGATATTCGTAGGTACGGAATTGATATATTCACCGTCGGTTCGGACTGGAAAGGTAAATTTGATTATCTTAACGAGTTTTGCAAGGTCGTATACCTTGATAGGACAGCCGGCGTTTCAAGCACCGAGATTCGTTCCGAGAATGGCAGACACGATATAGAAATTGTCGGATCATTGCCTCTTTGCTGTAAATTTGAAAACGAGAGCAAGTTTGTAAACGGAGTTGAAATAGTCGATAACGATGGAGATGCCGTTTATTTGGTTTCGACTCCCGATCGACATTATGA
>CAVEYH010000107.1:1428-3558 GCA_963620055.1 bacterium
AAATAAAAAAATATATAAATAACGGCAAACACGTTTTATGCGAATCACCGATAGCATTAAAAGCAAGCGAGTGTATCGAGCTTTTTAATCTTGCGAAAGAAAAGAAATGTGTATTGATGGACGGAATTAAAACTGCTTATTCCACAGCATATTACAGATTATTGCTTTTGATAAAGAGCGGTAAAATCGGTGAAGTGCTTTCCGTCGATGCTACTTGCACCAGCATTAGAAACTACGATGATAAAGATTCTGACGTGGCGAAGTGGAATAGTATCTGCTTGTGGGGGCCGACAGCATTGTTGCCTATTTTTCAGATTTTAGGGACGAATTACAAAAGTAAAAACATTGTTTCGCGCATCTCGAAGAGTAACTCAAAATGCGATGACTTTACAAAGATAGATTTTGTTTACGATAATGCCGTTGCCACGATCAAGGTTGCGCAACAAGCAAAATCCGAGGGTGAACTAATTGTGACCGGTACAAAAGGGTATATTTATGTTCCGGCGCCTTGGTGGAAAACAGATTATTTTGAGATTCGCTACGAAAATATCGCAGATAACAAACGGTATTTTTATCAATTGGACGGTGAAGGCATTCGATACGAAATAGTTTCATTCTGCAAGGCAATAGAAAGCGACAAAAACACAAGTTATATCGATGAGAGTGTTTCCATAGCTATCGCAAAAATCATGGAAGAATTCTATGAAGGGCATGTAGTATTGATAAGATAGACCAAGACGACAAAAAGGCAACAAATAACATCACACAAAGCTAAATAAACAAAAAACCGCTATTTCGCGCAAATCACGATTTAGCGTTTTTTTGTATTGAATCGTTGAAGTTACGACGTACACCGTTTGAAGGCGGTTTTATCGTTTACAAAAATTTTAAGTTAAATCCGAAAAGATATATCCGCCAAAGTTAGGCAATATAGTCGGGGTTATATCTGAAATTTGCTTGTTCAGTAGGGAGATGTGATGAACAAACCAAAGATTTACGTTTGTAAACAATGGTACCCATTGAGAATAATTTTCAAACGGTATTGCCACATCTGTAATATATGGTGGAAGAACAAATCTTTTTGACGAATCGCCGACTGCATATTTTTGAATTGATTGCATGTCGGCATTTGTGAAATAAACCATGATACGCCGATATGGCGATTTTTTATGCAATAATGGTATTAAATCATTAGAATAGTTGCTATATAAGATAAAAAAGCCAAGGAATAGGTCGTATGTTTCTGTAGCGTCTATTATTTTTAATTGACCATCGATTTTATCTTGAATTTTGTTAGTGAGTACGTCGTTGATGTTTAGAAAGAAAAATTTTTGATAGTTTTTTATGTCGACTATATTTGAATCATGTTCTAAATCGCATGGCAAAAGAATAGTATTGCAATCACTGCTATCCATTTTGCTATTTTTTGATGAGGCAATCATTTTTCCATGGTTGTATGTAAGAAAATGTTTGAATTTTTCGTCGAAATAAGCTTTTTCGTAGGTCTGCAACTGATAGAAAAGTGCATTTTGACGTCGGTACTCTGTCGGGGTATAGCCTGTTTCGGCCTTAAAATTATTTATAAACGACTGATTGCTGTTGAAACCGGAATTCTTGCCTATTTCCACAGAACTGATAGCTGATTGTTTTAGCAAGGTTTTAGCGTGTTCGATGCGCAAGTTATTTAGTTTTTTGCCGATTCCCATATTAAATGTTTTTGTGAATAATTTTTCTAGGTGAACTTTACTGCATCCTACGGCGGTGCAAATGTCTGCGACGGTGATGTCTTCGCTTAGGTGTTGCTCGGCATAAATCATCGCTTTGTTTATATACGAATTTCCGTATTTTCTCGAAAATAGGAGACGGCAGTCGGCTATGTCTGCGATTAATTGGCTTAGAAGAATAGAGTATGTTGCTTCGAATTCTAGCTCCGCGGTCTTTTTAATCAATATTTTTTGTAATTTTTTTAGTGTGTGTAATATTTCCGATTTATCTTCCAGAAAAATTACATTATCGAAATCGGTGTAAAATTTCTTTATCATCGGGAAGGCATCCGCTATCGGGTTTGAAAAGAAGAGATCGGAGACTTTTATAAACGGATCTTGAGATTCAAATTCGATGTTATATAGC